>NZ_JAAGPB010000136.1:0-18642 GCF_017104585.1 Burkholderia sp. Ac-20392 | reverse complement strand
CGGGGCGCCATCGCGCACGCGCAGCACGCCGGCCGCGAACTCGCGGTTGCCGAGCACGGAGAAGAACGTGCCGACGGCCAGCGACAGCCGGCCGAAGAAGGACAGGTTGGATTCGGGCATGGGGTCTGGACTCCTGTGGGCTCGCGACATGGCGAGCGATCTTGCCTGGGCGCCGGGCGGCGGCGTGCGGATTGCGCACTGCCGCCGCCCGGCGCGTGATTCGGTCGCGCCCTCGCGGGTGCGGAAAACCCGTATTTTGCCCTGTGGCGGGCGAACCGGGCAGAAGTTGGGGGACAGAACATCGCGGCGCAGCGTTTTCGGCCGTGCCGGACGGCGCGTCAGGCGCGACCGGCCGCGATGCTGCGGCGCGTCAGCGCGGCTTGCGCCGCTTCGCGTGCTTCGCTTCGAATTCGCGCGACAGCATGCCGAGCGTGACTTCGCCGAAGCGGGCGAGCAGCGTCGTCTCGGCCTCCTTCAGCGTGGCCGACAGGTGTGCATTGACAGCCTGCTCGACCAGGCATTCGGCCTCGTCGTCGGTGACGAGATCGGAGAACAGCGGCGGCTCGCCCACCGCGCGATAGACGTCGAGCAGCGTGATGTCGTCGAGCGCGACGCTCAGCACCCACCCGCCGCCATGCCCCTTCTCCGACTGCACGTAGCCACGGTCGCGCAAGCCGCCGAGCAGGCGCCGCACGACGACCGGGTTCGTGCACAGCATCGTCGCGATCGCTTCGGACGTCATCGGGCCGTCGACCTGGTCCATGTGGATCAACGCATGCAGCATGCGCGACAAACGACTGTCGGTTCTCACGAGCGGCGCTCCCCTCTCTCGAAACTTTTGAAGTTGCATGAATGATACCATCGCCCTATCATGCAACTTCTCGTGTTTCATGAGTTGGCCGCCATCGGGACACATCCGTCATTCACGCAGGTTCAGGAAAGGAGTGGGTGCATGCATGACCATCAAGAAGTGATCGTGATCGGTGGCAGCTTTGCGGGGCTGTCGGCGGCAATGCAGCTTGCGCGGGCGCGCCGCCGCGTGCTCGTGATCGACGCCGGCCGGCCGCGCAACCGCTTTGCCGCGCACGCGCACGGCTTTTTCGGGCAGGACGGCAAGCCGCCTGCGCAGATCGTCGACGAAGCCGCCGCGCAGCTCGACGCGTATCCGACCGTGCAGCGAATCGCAGGCGACGTGCGCACGGCCGAGCGCGATGCGGACGGCCGCTTCCACGTGACGCTGGCCGACGGCAGCCGGGCGAGCGCCGACCGGTTGATCCTCGCGACCGGTATCCGTGACGAGTTGCCCGCCCTGCCGGGGCTTGCGGAACGCTGGGGTGTCAGCGTGCTGCATTGTCCGTATTGCCATGGGTACGAGGTGAGCGGCCGGCAGCTCGGCGTGTTGGCCTCGCATCCGCTGTCCGTGCATCAGGCGATCCTGATTCCGGACTGGGGCCCGACGACGTGGTTCACGCAGGGCGTGGCCGAAGCGAATCCGGAAGAAGCCGCGTTGCTCGATGCGCGCGGCGTCCGCATCGAGCGGTCGCCCGTCGTGGAAATCCTCGGCGATGCGCCGCGTATCGAAGCATTGCGGCTCGCCGACGGGCAGGTCGTGCCGATCGATGCGCTGTTCGTCGGCGCGCGTACGGCGATGGCGAGCGATCTCGCGCAACAGCTCGGCTGTGCATTCGACGACGGCCCGCTCGGCCCGGTCGTGCGCGTCGATGCGGGGAAGCAGGCGAGCGTCGCCGGCGTATTCGTGGCCGGCGACGCGTCGACACCGATGACCAATGCGACGTTCGCGTCGGCGTCGGGCGTGATGGCCGGGGTTGCCGCGCATCGGTCGCTGATCTGGGGGCTGCACGCATAAGCGGGCATGCAGCCGGCGATGAAGCGATGTCAGGCCACGCGCGGCGCGGCGTCCACCGCCGGCTGCGCGTCGGCTTCCGTGCTGCATTCCTCGAGCGAAATCCGCCGCGTTTCGCGCCCGTTGAGCCACCACAGGCCGGCCGCGAGCGGCCCCGGCAACGCGAGCACGAGCAACACGATCAGCGCGGCCGACGGCGAGCCGGACATCGTGTAGACGTTCGTCAGCATCAGCGGTGCGACCACCGCGCCGAGCCGGCCGATCGCGACCGACACGCCGAGCCCCGTCGCGCGAATCCGCGTCGGCAGGATCTCGGACGACACGACGTAGCCCGAGATGTACGCCCACGTGACGCCGAACTGGATCAGGCAGTAACCGAGCACCATGCCGGGCAGTGCATGCATCGCGTAGATGAACACGATCGCCGCGACGGTGAACGTGTAGCTCACGAACAGCGACGCACGCCGCCCCCACGCTTCGACCAGCACCGCCGCGACGATGCCGCCCGCGAGCGCCGCCGCGTTGCCGATCATGTAGTAGATCGGCATGTCCGTCGACGGCACCTTCATGTACGGCAGGATCACGAGCGCCATCAGCGACAGCACGCCGTACACGACGGCCGCCTGCGAGAAGTTCAGCGCCCCGGCGAGCGCGCAGCGCGCGCGATACGCGCCGAACAGCTCGCCGACGTTGCGCCAGAACGCGGGCGCCTGGTGCGCGAAGCGGGTCGGCGCATAGCGTTTCGTCAGCAGTGCGAGATCGGCCTGCGCACGCGGATCGCGCGCCGCGCTCGCGACGACCTGCTCGACGATCGCGTCGGCTTCCGCCACGCGCCCCTGCTGGATCAGCCAGCGCGGCGACTCGGGAATCACGCGGCGGATCCAGAAGAACACCAGCGCCATCGTCGTGCCGAGGCCGAAGCCCACGCGCCACGCCCACTCGGCCGGCAACTGGTTCAGCACGAGATACGACACGGCCGCCGACAGCAGCGCGCCGACCGGAAAGCCCGACAGGATCAGCGCGTCGGTGCGGCCGCGATGGCGCTTCGGAATGAATTCGCCCATCGTCGCGGTCACCGCCGAATATTCGCCGCCGACGGCCAGCGCCGTCATCGCGCGGAAGAACAGGAACGATTCGTAGTTCCACGACAGCACGGTTGCGACGCTGAAGAACGCGTACCAGAGCAGCGTCGCGAGAAACAGGCGCTTGCGGCCGTAGCGGTCGGCGAGATAGCCGAACGCGATCGCGCCGACCAGCATCCCGAACACCCAGATGCTGACCGCGAGCGAACCCTGCGCGGCGCTCAGGTGCCAGTGCGACTTGAGCACGCCGAACACGCTGCCGATGATGTTGGTTTCAAATGAGTCGAGCGCCCAGCCGACGCCGAGCGCGACCAGCATCAGCGTGTGGAAGCGCGTCCACGGCAGGTTGTCGAGACGCGCGAGCGCATCCGTTTCGATCGGGTGAGACGGTTTCATGATGAGTGGCTCCTCGTCAGTGAAGCGCCCGTTCGGGCTGCTCCGGGCTGAAGTCCAGATGCGGAAAGCGCGCGCGCGTGCCGATGAAGTTGCGGCCGCGTGCGCCGTCGAATGCGTGATCCACGATTCGCGCCCATTCGTGCGCGCCGATCCCGTACGCGGCCGGGTGGCGCGCGACACCGAGCGTGTCGAGCAGCGCATCGAGCTGCGCGGGTGCAGACGCGGTATCGCCGAAGATCTCGCGCAGCGCGGCGTCGCATGCGTCGTCGACACCGAGCGCCGCCTGCATCACCGCCGGCAGGCAGAACGAGCACGCGATCCCGTGCGCGACGCCGCGCGTGAGCGTGATCGCATACGAGATGTTGTGCGCGAGCGCCGTGTGCGTATTCGAGAACGCGAGCCCCGCGCGCAGCGCACCGAGCGCCATGTCGCTGCGGGCGCCGAGATCGTCGGGATGTGCGTTCACACGGCCGAGACCGCCGATCAGCTCGCGCGCCGCCTGCACCGCGAGGCCGCGCGTGACGGGGTTCGCATGGATGTTCCAGATGCTTTCGAGCGCGTGCGACAGCGCGTCGAGGCCGCTCGCGAGCGTCGGCTGTATCGGCAGGCCGACCATCAGGCGCGGATCGACGATCACCGTTTCCGGATAGAGGTCGGGCCGCGACAGCGACAGCTTGCGCGCGTTGTGCGGATCCCAGACGGTCGCCCAGTGCGTCACTTCACTGCCGGTGCCGGCCGTGGTCGGGATCGCGACGATCGGCAGCGCGGGCCGCGCCGCATCGTCGCGATCGGCGTCGGTCTCGCCCGACAGGATGCGCAGCACGCGCTCGAAGTCGCCGTGCTCGGCGGCGAGCACTTTCGCCGAATCGATCACCGAGCCGCCGCCGAGCGCGATCAGCACGTCCGGCTTGCCGGGCAGCGCGGCGAGCCGATCGCATGCGCGCCGCAGCATCGGCACCGACGGGTTCGCCTCGACGCAATCGATCCGCGTGAGCGCCGGCCCGAGCTGTGCTTCGAGCCGGTCGGCGAGCCGCGCGAACACCGCGTCGGGATACGTGACGATCGCGTAGCTGCGGCCGGCGAGCGCGTCGCCCGCGCCGGCCAGCGCATCGACGCCGAAGCAGATGCGCACCGGATTGTGGAAGCGCCAGCCGCTCATGCCGCGGCTCCCGCACGCGTCGCACAATCATCAGCATGACGAATCATGTCATGGGGTAACGGATCATCGAAATTCATGCTCACACCTGGATCGAATGGGGTTGAGCATCAGGTTAGGCATCCGCGATGACGCGTTCGTGATCGAAAATCCCGGTTATCGGCTATGGATCGACCGAAATTTTCGATGGATCGCCGCCGTGGCCCGGCGCGCGACCGGCCGCCTTCATGCATCGAGCGGCCTGCACCGCGCCACTGCATCGAAAAACGACGCGACGAGCCTGCTCTCGCGCCGCTCGCTCAGGCAGCACACGTGGATATGGGTCACCACCGGATCGCCGTCGATCCGCAACGGCCGCAGCCGCGCATCCGGCACGTATTCGGCCTGCGACACCGTGCCGACGCCGAGCCCGCGCGCGACGGCCTCGCGCAACGCCTCACGGCTGCCGATGTCCATCGCGATGCGCGGCGTCAGGCCGGCGGCCTCCATCGCATCTTCGAGCGCGCGGCGCGTCGTCGAGCCCGGTTCGCGCATCAGCAGCGGCTCGCCGGCCAGTTCGCGCAGCGTGATCGCGTCGCGCTTCGCGAACGGATGGGTCGTCCGGACGAACGCGATCACCGGAAAGCTCGCGTAGCGCTGCGTGAAGTAGCGCGCGTCCTCGAACGCGCGGGCCACCACGCCGACGTCGCACACGTACTGGTCGAGATCGCGCAGCACGGTTTCCGAATTGCCGAGCGCGACCGACAGGTGCATGTGCGGATGCAGCGCGTGATACGCCTCGATCATCTCCGTCACATGGAACGGGCCGACCGCGCCGATCTTCAGCGAGCCGCGCTGCAGCGCACCGCTGTCGCGCAGCAGTGCGGCGGCGTCGGTCTCGTCGCTGCAGATGCGGCGCGCGATCGGCAGGAATTCGAGGCCGACCGCCGACAGTTCGACGCGCCGGCCGCGCCGGTGAAACAGCTCGACGCCGTGTTCCTGTTCGAGGGTCTGGATCTGCGACGTGATCGTCGTCTGGCTGGTGGACAGCGCGCGGGCGGCCGCGGTGAAGCCGCCGTGCTGGACGACGGCGATGAAGCTGCGAAGCTGGGTCAGGGTCATGAGGGTCGAACGATCGATCGGGAATTTCGTGCCAAATGCCGGGAGGCATCGGGAAATCCAATGTATCGGCCGAATGTGACACGCGCATTCCCGTTGCCTCGATGGCCGCGACGCGTGATATGCGGTTTAATGCCCGGCATCATCAGCATTAAGAGACATGAAATGCTCGACCTCGACGACCTTCGACTCGTCCGCGCGATCGGCACGTCGCGCTCGCTGGCCTCGGCCGCGCGGCTGCTCGATCTCACGCCGCCCGCCGTCACGATTCGCCTGCAGCGGATGGAAGCGCGATTGAACGCACGGCTCGCCGTGCGGCAGCCGAAAGGGATCGCGTTGACCGACGAAGGGCAACGGCTGTACCAGGAAGCCGTCGACATCCTCGAGCGCGTGGAGGCGCTGCCGGTCAGCATCTCGGGCGACCATGGCGACGTGCGCGGCACGCTGCGCGTCGTCGCGCCGCTCGGCTTCGGCCGCAAGTACGTCGCGCGGATCGTGCGCGACGTGCAGCGCGCGCATCCTAAGCTCGACATCGCGCTCCACCTGTCGGAGAGCCCGCTGACCAGCGCATCGGGCGCCGACGTGGTCGTCCATGTCGGCAGCCTCAAGTCGTCGTCGTGGATCGGGTATCCGCTCGCGCCCAACGAGCGCTTTCTGTGCGCGAGCCCGGCCTACGCCCGTCGCATCAAGGAACTGAACCATCCGTCCGACCTGGCCCGCTACGACTGCCTGTGCCTGCGCGAAAACGACGAGGACATCCCGCGCTGGCGCTTCTCGCAAGGCGGCGACGTCAAGGGCGAACCGCGCCGGTCCGCCGTGATCCGCGTCAGCGGCGCACTGTCGTCCAACGACGGCACCGTCATCACGGAATGGGCGCTGGCCGGGCTCGGGATCGTCGAGCGCTCCGAGTGGGACGTCGCGCCGCTGCTGGCGAACGGCAAGCTCGTCCGGTTGCTGCCCGACTGGCACCTGCCGGCCGCACCGGCAACGGCGCTGCTGCCGTCGCGCACCGGCCGTTCCGCGCGGCAACGGGTGTTTCTCGAAGCCGCGACACGGTTCCTGAGCCCGCCGCCGTGGCGCGGCAACGCATGACCGAGTCACATTCCACACGCGGTCCGACTGATTAATTTGCGTTTAATGCCGGATTAGCGATGCGTTAAACCCGAGACTCGTCGGCGGGCCTACAGTGTCCGCATCGGCAACCTTCCGAGGCAACGCATCGTGGACCTTCAAACCCTCAACACCCCGGCCGCCCTGATCGACGTCGGCCGCATGCGTCGCAACATCGGCCGCATGCAGGCCCATCTGGACGCGCTCGGCGTCAGGTTCCGGCCGCACGTCAAGACCACCAAATGCGCACACGTCGTCGATGCCCAGCTCGCCGCAGGCGCGCAGGGCATCACGGTGTCGACGCTCAAGGAAGCCGAGCAGTTTTTCGCGCACGGTATCCGGGACATCGTCTACGCGGTCGGCATGGTGCCCGCGAAGCTGGGCCAGGCGCTCGGGCTGCGCCGGCAGGGTTGCGACCTGAAGCTGGTCGCCGACAGCCTGACTGCCGCGCACGCGATCGCCGAATTCGGACGCGCGCACGGCGAGCGCTTCGACGTGTGGATCGAGGTCGACGTCGACGGCCACCGCTCGGGGATTCCGCCCGACGCCGACCTGCTGATCGACGTGGGCCGCGCGCTGGTCGACGGCGGGATGGCGCTCGGCGGAGTGCTCGCGCACGCGGGCTCCAGCTACGAATACGACACACCCGACGCACTGGCGGCGATCGCCGAGCAGGAACGCAGCCGCACCGTGCGGGCAGCGGAGCGCCTCCGGGCCGCCGGACTGCCCTGCCCGGTCGTCAGCATCGGCTCGACACCCACGGCCCTCGCGGCGGAACACCTCGAAGGCGTCACCGAAGTGCGCGCAGGCGTGTACGTGATGTTCGACCTCGTGATGCACAACATCGGCGTGTGCGACCTGTCCGACATCGCGCTGTCGGTGCTGACCACCGTCATCGGGCACCAGGAAGAGAAAGGCTGGGCGATCGTCGACGCAGGCTGGATGGCGATGAGCCGCGACCGCGGCACGCAGCGCCAGGCGCACGACTTCGGTTACGGGCAGGTCTGCACCGAACACGGCGACGTGCTCGGCGACTACGTGATGAGCGCCGCCAACCAGGAGCACGGGATCGTGTCGCGCGTGGGCTCGCCCGACGCCGGCATCGCGCAACGGTTTCCGATCGGCACCCGTCTGCGCGTCCTGCCGAATCACGCGTGCGCCACCGGCGCGCAGCATCCCGAATATCAGGCGATCGCCGAAGACGGCGGCACGCAGACGTGGCCGCGCTTCTACGGGTGGTGAGCGAACCCGCGCGCCCGCGCCGTTCCGCCAACTTATTGACTATTTATCCAAATCTGGACAAAATTTAAACTACCTCGATCCGCCTGGCGCCGAAAGCGCTTGCCCGACCATGCCGACAGACGCCCGACTCCTGCTGCTCGACCGCGATACCGTCGCCCCCGCCCTCCAGGCCGCGCAAGTGACGGCGGCGGTCCGCGAAGCCTTCGTGCTGCACAGTCAACGGGCCGGACGCGTGTTCCCGGTGGTCCGCGAGAAACTGCACACCGGCGGCGTGTTCGGCATCAAGTCGGGCGATGTCGCGAATCAGGATCTGCTCGGTTTCAAGGCGGCCGGGTTCTGGCCCGGCAACCGCGGGCTCGGCGGCGAACCGCATCAGGCCACCGTCGCGCTGTTCGACCCGGCCACGGGCCGACCGCTGTGCATCATGGACGGCAATGCGATCACCACCGCGCGAACCGGCGCCGCCGGCGGCCTCGGGCTGCAACTGCTCGCGCGTCGCGACAGCACGCGCATCTGCGTGTTCGGCACGGGCGTGCAGGCGCGCGTCCAGCTCGACTACGCACTCGGGCTGCTGCCGCAACGGTGCACGGTGCAATATGTGAACGTCAGCGGCGAGCCGGATCCGGTGTTCGAATCGGCCTTCCGGGATCGATGCACGATCGCCGTGGCGCGCGACCGGAACGATGCGGTGGCCAATAGCGACGTGGTCATCACGGCCACACCTGGCGGCGGCCCACTGTTCGATGCGGCGGCGGTTCAGCCGGGCACCCACCTGACCTGCGTGGGCGCCGATACCGCCGGCAAGCGCGAGCTTCCGGCCGGCGTGCTGGAGCGCGCACGCATCGTCGTGGACGATCACGACCAGGCGCGCAGCATCGGCGAGTGCCAGTGGGCGCCGGATTTGCCACGCACGGAAATCGGTGACATCCTCGCCGGAACCGCGACGGTCGATCGCGCACCGCACGAGATCACCGTCTTCGACATGACCGGGCTCGCGCTTCAGGACCTGACCGTCGCACGCTTCCTGTATCGTCAGGCCCTCGAAAACGGCACCGGAATTTCCATTCCGTGGCCCTGGTAAACGAAACTCCCCGTCAATCGCCATGCGCCTCACCCAAGTTTCCGCCCTCTCGTTCGACCTGGACGACACCCTGTGGCCGTTCGGGCCGTCCGTCGTACGGGCCGAAGCGACGCTTCGCACGTGGCTGATCGAGCACGCGCCCGGTACCGAGCGTGTGCTGCCCACGCAGCAGGCGCTGAGCGACTTGCGTGAGGAATACGAACGATTGTGCCCCGAGCTTGCCGGCGACTTCCGCGCGATGAGAATCGGCTCGATCAGGCTTGCACTGGAGCGGGCGAACGAAGATGTCGCGCTCACCGACCGTGCGTACGCAGCGTTCTACGCCGCGCGCAACCGGGTCGAATTCTATGACGATGCGTTGCCGACGCTCGCGTGGTTGAGCGCGCGGTTTCCGCTGATCGCGGTGACCAACGGCAACGCGGATCTCCGGCTGACCGGCGGCGGCGAATTCTTTCGTGCGACGCTCAGCGCGCAGGCGTTCGGCGTCGCGAAGCCGGAACCCGGGATATTTCATGCGGCAGCGGAGACGCTCGATGTGCGTCCCGCGGAACTGCTGCATGTCGGCGACGATTATCACCTCGATGTCGTCGGCGCATTGAACGCGGGGCTTCAGGCCGCATGGGTCGTTCGCGATACGCATCCGGAAGCGGAGCGTGCGCAGCAGCAGGCCGCGACGTCGCACCTCACGCTCAGCGACCTGTCGACGCTGTGCCGCATGCTCGGCGGGCCTGAATACGTCGCGTGAGCCCTTGCGTGCGCCGCGCTCGCGACGCACGCTTCGCCACCATGAACGCGGCGAGACTGCCGCTCGCCGACCGCACGCACGTAGCAGTCGGCCATGCCCGTGCCGCACATGACCGACCGCCGCACGTTCACGCCGCCTTGCGCGCGTCCGCGATCCGCTGCGGCGCCTTCGGCCGCGCATACAACCGTTCGAGATACGCACGCAATTGCGGAAACGATTCGATCAGGTTGCACTCGCCCGCCCAGTCGATCAGGTAAGCGGTCACGCAATCGGCCACCGTCAGCGTGTCGCCGACAATGAACTCACGCCCTTCGAGATGCTTGTCGAGGATCGCGGCCATCGTCCTGAAATCCTCGCGCGCCAGCTCGATATCGGCCGGCGAACGCTTCTCCGGCGGATAGATGAACGAGTGCCGCGTGATCCGCCACAGCGGCTGCTCGAGCTCCGTCACCGCGAACATCACCCACCGGTAAGCCTCGGCCCGCAGCGCCGGATCGACCGGCAGCAGCGCCTTCTCCGGGTACTTGTCCGCGAGATACAGCACGATCGCGGCCGACTCGGGAATCACCAGGTCGCCGTCCACCAGCACGGGCACCTTGCCGGCCGGATTGAGGCGCAGGAATTCGGGCCGCTTGTGCTCGCCCTGTAGCAGGTTCACCGAGATGAACTCGAAATCGGCATCCAGCTCCTTCAGCCCCCACAGCGCGCGTTGCGAGCGGGTGCCGGCAAATCCGTAAAGCTTCATCGCCAGTCTCCATCCAGAATGTCGGGAAAACTTCCGCATGCCGGCCACGGTGCATCGCCGATACACGACGCTTGGCCTCGCGTGTCGTTCACGCGCCGGGAATCGCCAGCACCGGCATCACGTCGATCGCCACACCCGGGAACAGCGTGAAATGCGGATGGCCTTCGAACAGCGCGGCCGCGGCTTCGTGCGAAGCCGCCCGCACGACGGTGAAGCCGCTCATCGCGTTCGCCGTGTCCTTGACGCCGGCCGCATCGATGGTCTTCGTCTTGCCGAGCGGCCCGCCCATTTCGACGATCGCATCGCGATGCCGGTCGACCCAGGCATGCCAGGCGGCGATGCCGTCGCGCTCGCGCGTGCGCCGCTCCTCGTCCGGCAACGCCATCCAGGCCTTCATCGCCGGGCTATCCTTGGTCCCGAGAAATACCGCGAGATACAACTGCTGTTGAGCACTCATGCTGTCTCCTCCGGTGACGGACGCGACGGGCTGCCGCGCCTCGACCTTGACAAGATAGGTTGATATCAACACAATTGCAACATGGCACGAAAAGAAAAGCTCCCTTTCGAAACGACGCTGATGGTGCGCGATTGCTGCCTGTGCCTGCACATGCAGCGCGCGGCGCGCAATCTTGCGCGGATCTTCGACGATGTGCTGCGCCCGCTGGATCTCACCAACGGCCAGTTTTCGCTGCTGATGTCGCTGAACCGGCCCCGGCCGGCGCCGATGAAATCGGTCGCGTCGCTGCTCGCGATGGACCGCACCACGCTCACGGCCGCGCTCAAGCCGCTCGAGCGGCGCGGCCTGGTCACGATCATGCAGGATCCGGACGACCGGCGCAGCCGCCTGCTCGAACTGACGCCGGCCGGCCATGACCTGCTGGCCGAAGCGTTTCCGCTGTGGCAGCAGACGCATGCCGAGATCGAACGGCCGTTCGCACCGGGGGAAGTCGATCAGTTGCGCGGCCAGTTGCGCGCGTTGTCGGTCGATCCGGCGGAACGCGGCTGAACCTACACGCGGCAGGTCGCTCGACTCCTGCCATTCCTTGTCAGTTGTGATCGGACGAATCCCTCGCGGCGCTCGATTCGGTGGCAATATCGCTCGGCACGACAACCAACCCGGTTTTCCACAAGGAGACGCAAGCATGAGCAGCAATGAGAAGGGCGCGCATTTCCGTTCGCTTCACCGCGCGGGCCAGCCGCTGGCGCTGTTCAACGTGTGGGACGCCGGCAGCGCGCGCACGGCGGCCGACGCGGGCGCCGTCGCACTGGCAACCGGCAGCTGGTCGGTCGCGGCGGCCAACGGTTTCGTCGACGGCGAGCAGATGCCGCGCGCGCTGATGATGGACGTGCTCGAGCGGATCACGCGCGCGACCGACCTGCCCGTCACCGTCGATCTCGAAAGCGGGTACGGCGAGCGGCCGGAGGATGTCGCCGAAACGATCGCGCTCAGCATCAAGGCCGGCGCGATCGGCTGCAACCTCGAGGACAGCTTCCCGGCGACCGGCGAATTGCGTGACGTCGACGCCGCAGCAGCCCGCCTTGCAGCGGCACGGCAGGCTGCGGATCGCGCGGGTCCCGACTACTTCATCAACGCGCGCACCGACGTGTTCTTCAAGGCGCCGGCCGACACGCACGACGAGCGCCTGCTCGACGCGACGCTGGCCCGTGCGCGAGCCTATGCTGCGGCCGGTGCCGATGGCCTGTTCGTGCCGGGGCTGCGCTCACCGGCGCTCATTCGCGCGCTGACGGCCGCGTCGCCGCTGCCTGTGAACGTGATGCGCGTCTCGGAGACGCCGACGCTCGCCGAATTCGCGGAATACGGCGTGGCCCGCATCAGCCACGGGCCGTATCCGTACCTGCAGGCGATGAAGACATTGGCGGAGATGGTGAAGCAAGGCAGTTAGCGGATTCGCGGGACGGCCAGCCTCGTGCGCGCATCGACTGATTACATCCCATGTAATTGGCGCACGACACGGCCGCTCCTACGCTTCTGGTGTCGCGCCGCCATTCCGGCGGCGCTCATCCCCCGGAGACATCATGTCCGCCTATCCGCTTCACACCATCGACTCGGCGCCGGCCGCCTCCAAGCCCGTCCTCCAGCAGCTCCAGCAAACCTTCGGCATCGTGCCGAACATCGCGGCGGCCATGGCCGCGTCACCGGTGCTGATCAACGGCTTCATCGGCCTGTTCGAGCGCGTGCACGCCGGCAGCCTCACCGAGCCGCAGATCCAGACGCTCCTGCTCACCAACGCAGTCACGAACGCGAGCGAATGGCCGGTCGCCTTCCATACCGCGCTTGCGCTGAAACAGGCTGTGACCCACGCCGACGTCGACGCGATCCGCCGCGGCGCCCTGCCCGGCGACGCGCAACTGGCCGCGCTGTCGGCCACCGCACGCAAGCTGATCGACACCCGCGGCCGCCTGCCCGATGCCGACCGGCAAGCGTTCCTCGACGCCGGATTCAGTGATGAACAGTTGCTGGAAGTCATCGCGGTGGTCGCCGCATCGACGATCACGAACTACGTCGGCAGCGTGACGAAGCCCGCGCTCGAAGCACCGTTCGACGAGTTCGCGTGGCATGCGAACGCCGCGTGAGTCCGATATAGTCGATCGCGTCGCTCACGGAACGCCCTGGGAGGCACGATGAACGCCAGCCGCCGCGAACCGCACGCGCCGACGTACGAACTGGGCCAGTTGCTGCGCTACTGGCGCGACGTGCGCGGCGTGAGCCAGCTCGACCTGTCGCTCGACGCGGGCATCTCGCAGCGCCAGATCAGCTTCATCGAAAGCGGACGCAGCGTGCCGGGCCGCGACACGCTGCTGACGCTCGCACAGACGCTGGACGTGCCGCTGCGCGAGCGCAACGCGCTGCTGCTCGCGGCCGGCTATGCGCCCGTGTATTCGGAAGCGCCGTGGGATGCGCAGGAGATGCAGGGGGTGATCGGTGCGCTCGAGCGGGTCGTGCGCCAGCACGATCCGTTTCCGGCGATCGTGATGGACCGCCACTGGAACGTGCTGATGACCAACGACGCGGCGCCACGCTTTTTCGGCTGCTTCATCGACATGGCCGCGCGCGAAAGCCCGCGCAACCTGCTGCGCCTGATGTTCGATCCGCACGGGATGCGGCCGTTCCTGGCCGACTGGGAAACGGTGTCGCGCAGCCTGCTGCAGCGCGTGCACCGCGAATCGGTCGGGCGCGTGATCGACGACGACACACGGCAGCTGCTCGACGATCTGCTCGCGAGCCCCGATGCGCCGCGCGACTGGAAAACGCCGCCGGCACCCGCCGCCGCACCGTCGCTGCCGGTCATCCCGATCGGCTTCGTGCACGAAGGCGTCGTGCTGCGTTACTTCTCGCTGGTCACGACGGTGGGGACGCCGCAAAGCGCCGCCGCACAGGAGCTGCGCATGGAGTGCATGTTCCCCGCCGACGACGCGACCGAAGCGCGCCACCGGCAGTTGCTCGACACGCACGCACCGGTGCGCTGAGCGGCGGGCCGGGCGGCCCGCCGGTGCCGGTCATTCCGCCAGCGCGGGCACCACGCCGACACGCTTCGGCACGCCGGTCACGATCGTCGCAACCGCGACGGCCAGCACGACGGCTGCGGCCACGAACACGCCGGCCGCACCGTTCGCGTCGAATACGACGCCGCCGGCTGCCGCCCCCGTCGCGATCGCAAGCTGGATCGCCGCGACGATCAGGCCGCCCGCGCTCTCGGCCTCGTCAGGCACGGTACGCGTGACCCACGTCGACCAGGCGACGGGCACGCCGCCGAACGCCATCCCCCACAACGCGACGAGCACCGCGTCGACCATCGGCGCGCGGCCGAGCGCGACGAGCGCGACGCCGAGCACGACCATCAGCGCGGGCATGCCGATCAGCATCGGCCGCAATCGGTGTTCGAGCACGCGGCCGGCGAGCGACGTGCCGACGAAGTTCGCGATGCCGTAGCCGAGCAGGATCGCCGACAGCCCGTTCACGCCGACGCCCGCGACCTGCTCGAGGAACGGCCGCAGGTACGTGAAGAACGCGAAGTGCCCGGTGAACACGAGGATCGTCGCGAACATCCCGAGGCCGACGGTCGGCCGGCGCAGCACGTCGACCAGCGTGCGCAGCCGCGTCGTGCCGCTCGGCGGCATCGACGGCAGCGTGAGGATCTGCGACACGAACGAGAGGCCGCCGAGCGCGGCCGCGATCAGGAACACGTTGCGCCAGCCGATCAGGTGGCCGAAGTAGCTGCCCATCGGCGCGGACGCGATCGTCGCGACCGCCACGCCGCTGAAGATGATCGACAGTGCGCGCGGCACCATCGACGTCGGCACGAGCCGCATCGCGGTGGCCGTCGCCATCGTCCAGAAACCGCCGAGCGCGATGCCGAGCACGACGCGGCCGATCAGCAGCAGCGTCAGGTTGGGCGCGAACGCGACCGCCAGGTTCGACGCGACGAGCAGCACCGAGAACACGAGCAGCACGCGCCGCCGGTCGATCGTGCGCGTCAGCGCCGAGATCAGCAGGCTCGTGACCAGCGCGACCGTCGCGGTGGCCGTGACGGCCTGCCCGGCCACGCCTTCGGTCACGCCGAGGCTGTCGGCCATCGGCGTCAGCAGGCTGGCGGGCAGGAATTCGGCCGTGACGAGCCCGAACACGCCGAGCGCCATCGCGAATACCGCGCCCCAGGCCGGTTCGCGGGGGGCCGCCGTCGAGGCGGCCGAGGAGATTCCGGGATTCATGCGTGGTTCCGTGTCGGTTAGGGAAAATACTGATGAGGGCGTATCGTAAGGAACCACGTCAGGACGGTCTATGACATACAATCCGTTCTTGTTGATCGAACGTCCGAATCTCGATATGTCCGAGCCCCTGCTTCCGCCCATCCCCGACGTGCACGACCTCGTCAGCGAGCTGCTGCTGGGGATGCGCCTGAGCGGCGTCCAGTACCGCCGCATCCAGGTCGCGCGGCCGTTCGGGCTGAATTTCGGCCATGTGACGGGCCGCGCGCAGTTCCATTTCGTCGGGCGCGGACCCGTGCTGCTGCGCGACGCGTCGGGCGACACGATGCGGCTCGAGGCCGGCGATGCGATCCTGCTGCCGCACGGCGGCATGCACGCGCTGGTGTCGGACCGCGATGCACCGTGCCGCGAGATCAACGGCTTCGAGGTCGCGAAGATCTGCGATACGGTGGCGTCGGTGGCGTCGGCCGGCGTGTCGCCCGCCAGTTGCGCGACGACCGAGCCGGGCGCCGGCGATGCGCTGATCTTCAGCGCGTGCATGGAGCTCGATCTCGGCGGCATGCAGCCGCTCGTCGGCACGATGCCCGAGTTCATGCACGTCGGCACGCTGCTCGCGCGCTACCCGGAAATCCGCCCGATGCTCGATGCGATGGAGCGCGAAGCGTGCTCGGCGCGCGCGGGCTTCGCGGGCATCCTCGCGCGGCTCGCGGATGTGGTCGCGGCGTTCATCGTGCGCGGCTGGGTCGAATGCGGATGCGGTGATGCGACGGGCTGGGTGCAGGCGCTGCGCGAGCCGAAGCTCGGCCGCGCGATCGTCGCGCTGCATCGCGATCCGGGCCGCAACTGGAGCGTGGCGGAGCTCGCGACCGAAGCCGGCGTGTCGCGCTCGGTGTTCGCCGAGCGCTTTCTCGCGGCCACCGGAATGACGCCGGTGCGCTACCTGACCGAACTGCGAATGCGGCTCGCCGCGCAATGGATCACGCGCGACCACGAGACGATCGAGGCCGTCGCGTATCGGCTCGGCTATGGTTCACTCGCCGCGTTCAGCCGCGCGTTCAAGCGCGTGGTGGGCAAGCCGCCGGGCGCCGTGCGCGCGGACGGCGAGGTGCGGGTCGAAGCGTAATGCGTGACGCGTGACGCTCGCGGCGGCAGCCGGGCGTCTCGCGCAAGTCGCCGCCACGCGTGACCGCAGCGCTCAGTTGCCGCGCGCTACGTGCCCGTCGAAGCGTTATACGTGACGCGTGATGCTCGTGGCGGCCGCCACGCACCGCGCAAGTCGTCGCCACGCGTGACCGCAGCGCTCAGTTGCTGCGCGCTGCCAGCCTGTCGACCAGCGCCGTCGCGCACTGCACGGCGAGCGCCGCGCACTGCTCCGCATCCACGACTGCACCGCTCGCCACGGTGCCCTGCACGATCCGGCCCAGCAAATCCTTCGAGAGATCGGCGATCTCGTAGTCCCGCTCAGTCATGATTGCCCTCCTGCGCGTCGACCGATGACATCGACACGCACACGTCCCCTACCCGTTCAACGCCCTTTCGCCCGCACGACGATCTGCGCCTGCGTGTCGCGTTCGATGCGTTCGAGCGACGCGCGCAGCGCCGTGAATTCGTCCGGCGTACACACCTGACGGCCGAAATTCGCCGTCATCCGCCGCGTGACCTGCACGACGCGCGCGGCCGCATCGAATACGTAATGCGACGTGAAGTCGACGAAGCGGTCGTGCACGGCCGTATCGGCCGGCAGGTCGGTCACCGCGACGTCGGCCGGCAGCGCGACCTGGCCGGTCTCGTCGAACGTGCCGCCGATGCAGCCCCACGGCTGCGTGCGCACGGGCTCGGCGAGCCAGTTCTCGACCTGTGTCGCGATGCCGCCTGTCAGGCTCGACAGCGCGGGCAACGCGGTCGTGCCGTCAGGCCACACGAAATGGTCGAGCGTGCCCGACATCGTCACGTCGAACGGCCCGTCGGTTACGCGCCGGTCGCTGGTCGACAGTTGCGCGCGGCCGCGCAAGCCGCTTTGCCGCAAACGGTTGTTCGCGAGCTGCGCGACGAGGTCGGGCGTCGCGCGGCGAAACAGGTTGCGTTCGAGTTCGGCCGTCCAGCCGTCGTCCTCGATGTATGCATGAAAACGCGTGGCGCCCGGCCCGGCCGCATCGATCTCGACCCGTGCGATGCGGCCGCGCGGCTGCGTGGCCGGTGTGCGCGACAGCACGCCCGTGTCGACCAGCAGCGCGGGACGGTCCATCACGATCGGCGGCAGATAGCCGAATGCGATGCCGGCCGTCGTCGTGTCCGCGTAGAGCGCGAGATCGGGCAGCCACGTGATCGCGTGATTGATCGCACCGCCGCCGTAGCCGGGCACCGACGGCAGCGTGTAGACGGATCCGAGATTGAGCAGCACCGGTTCGCTGCGGATGCCGACCGCCGCGAGCAACGCACCGAACAGCGCGACATGATCCTTGCAGTCGCCGTAGCGGTTGCGCAGGATGTCCGTCACGCGATGCGGCGCGGCAGCCGTTTCGCCGAGAAACAACCCGACGTAGCGGATGTTCGCCTGCACCCAGTCGTACAGGATGCGCGCCTGGTCGCGCGGATCGGCGACACCCGCGGTGAGCGTGCGCGCCAGTTGCGCGACGGCCGGATCGTCCGCGCCCGGATCGACGGCCGCGTTGCGATAGCGCGCGGCGAACGCCGCATAGTCGGGCAGCGTCGACACGACGAGCCGGTCGCCGTAGGTCGCGTAGCCGACCGCGCCGTTCTCGATGCGGTCGTACGGCCCGTGCCGGTAGTCGAATTCGTAGCGCGTGCGGCCGTTCGCGGTGACCGGCGGCAGCGCGACGTAGCCGCGCGCATCCGCGTACAGCGGCATGTCGGCCGGCACGTCGAAAATCAGCCGCTGGCTGTCGACCGGCTCGCGCGACGGCTCCACGGTATAGCCGAAGTAGCCGCGGTTGACCGGCTTCGTGCGGGTCTTGCGGAACGCCACGCGCGTGCTCGACCCGGCTTCGACGCCGGGAAACACGACGGTGCGCAGCAGCCCGTCCTGGAACGTCGGCGCGCCGGCCGAGCGCGGCTCCTGCACGTCGCGGATGCCGTCCGCGCCGACCGGATGCGCGACCCCGTCGCGGTCGATCGTCTCGGCCGCGAGCAGGTCCACCTTCTCGAGATTCTTGTCGAACCACACGTAGCGCTGCGCGATGGCATCGATGCCGTTCGCGTCGTTCGCGCGCAGCGTCGAATCGTCGTGCTCGTCGAGCGCGCCGTCGTGCTGGATCACGAATTCGTGGACATCGCTGACGACCGTGACGGGCGCGTCGCCGCCCGTGTCGCGTGCGGCGCCCGGATCGCGCACGTCGGCCATGGCCGCGCCGACGCCGAGCGCGATCGCGCAGGCG
>NZ_JAAGPB010000135.1:0-18766 GCF_017104585.1 Burkholderia sp. Ac-20392 | reverse complement strand
ATCGCGGTGCAGGGCACGGCCGAACGCGCGTCCGGCGACGCTTACGCGCCGCTCGCGAACGACGCGACGCTCGCCGAGGGCGATCGCGTGCGCACGGGCCCGAACGGCTTCGTGACGCTCGAGCTCGCCGACGGCACGCACATGAGCCTGCCGCCCGACAGCCAGCTCGACTTGAAGGCGCTGCGCCGCACGGTGCTGACCGGCACGCTCGATCGCGAGTTCGAACTCACGCGCGGCTCGGTCGACAGCGAAGTCACCCATCTGAAGAAACGCGACGACCGCTTCCAGATCCGGTCGCCGTCGGTCGTGGCCGGCGTGCGCGGCACGCACTTCCGCGTGAACTACGACGCGGCCGGCAATGCGTCGACGCGCGTCGAAGTGCTCGACGGCACCGTCGGCGTCGCGGGCGGCCGCCAGCCGGCCGATCCGACGCTCGTGCATGCGAATTTCGGCAGCGTCGCGACATCGTCCGGCGCGGTCGGCGCGCCCGTCGAACTGCTGCCCGCCCCGGCGCTCGCGCATCCCGACAAGGTGCAGGACGAGCCCGAGGTCGCATTCGACGTCGCGCCGCTCGCCCAGGCGCAGGCATACCGCGTCCAGCTCGCGCACGACGCCGGGCTGCTCGACCTGTTTCGCGAAACGCGCACCGATTCGCCGCGCGCGGTCTTCCGCGACGTGCCGAACGGGAACTACTTCGTGCGGGTCGCCGCGATCGATGCGAACGGCCTCGAGGGCCGGCCGCGCACGTACGCGTTCGAACGCCGCGTGATGGGGCTCGACGCGAGCGCGTCGCCCGGTGCCGGCGGCTACGAGTTCCGCTGGTCGCCGAACGGTTCGGGCAAGGGTGCGCGCTACCGGTTCGTGCTGTCGCGCTCGAAGGACCTGAGCGCGCCGGTCGTTGACCAGGTCGGCCTGCATACGCGCCAGATCACCGTCGCGCACCTGCCGCCGGGCGACTACTTCTGGGCCGTGACCGTCGAGGAGTTCGAAGGCGGCAAGTTCTACGAGAAGACCAGTCCGGTCAGCGCGTTCACGCTGTCGCGCTGATCCGCGGCGCATGAAACCCGATTCCGTTTCTCCGCGGCGGCGCCTCGGCCGCCGCTTCCTGATCGAATGGATCGCGATCGGCTGCCTCGGGATCGCGGTGATCCTCGCGTGCGCGCTCGGCCGCCTGTCGTCGAGCGTCGACGGCCTGATCTACGACCGGCTCCTGATGCTGCGCAGCCTGCCGCTGTCGCCCGACGTGGTCGTCGTCGACATCGACAACCAGAGCGTGTCCGCGCTCGGCCGCTGGCCGTGGTCGCGCGACGTGCATGCGCGGCTGCTCGATACGCTGGCGCGCGCGCAACCGGCCGCCGTCGTCTACGACGTGCTGTTTACCGAACCGTCGCCGGAAGATCGCGCGTTCGCGGAAGCGATGACCCACGTGTCGACCTTCCTGCCCGTGCTGCTGAGCCCCGAGCAGGCGGACGGCACGCGCGCGGTCGATCCGCCGGTGGCCGCGCTCGCGGCGCGCGCGGTCGGGCTCGGCCACATCAACCTCGAAGTCGACCGCGACGGCATCGTACGCAGCGTGGCGCTGTTCGAGAGCGACGGCCGCGTGCGCTGGCCGCAGTTGATGGTGCCCGTCTATCGCGCGATCCAGGGCGGCCAGCTGCATCCGGTCGGCGGGGCGCCCGGCGCGCATGCGCACGACCTGTCGCGCGACGCGACCGGCGAGGGCCGCTACCTGATCCCGTTCAGCCGCAACACGCCTGCGTATCCGACATTGTCGTTCGACGACGTGCTCGAAGGGCGCGTGAAACCCGACGCGCTGCGCGGCAAGATCGTCGTCGTCGGCGTGACGGCGTCGGGGCTGTACGACCGCTTTGCCACGCCCGTGTCCGGCGAATTCGGGCCGCTCGCCGGCGTGTATATCCATGCCAACGTGCTCGACATGCTGGCGACCGGCAGCGCGATCTCGCCGGCGTCACGCGCCGGGCTGTTCGTCGCGTCGCTGCTGCCGCTCGCCGCGCTGCTGGGCGGCTTCCTGATGCTGTCGCCGTGGCGCGCGCTGCTGCTGACGCTGAGCCTTGCCGCACTTGCCGTCGTCGCGAGCATGGCGCTGCTGTTCGAGGCGCGCATCTGGCTGTCGCCGGCGCCCGCGATCTTCGGGCTGATCGCCGTCTACCCGATCTGGAACTGGCGGCGCCTGGAAATGACGATGTCGTACCTGCGCCGCGAGCTGCAGCGGCTCGCCGACGAGCCGCACCTGCTGCCCGAGGCGCCGCGCACGCGCAGCGTCGGCGGCGACGTGCTCGAGCGGCAGATGGCGCTGATGGCGCAAGCCGCGCAGCGCGTGCAGGACATGAAGCGTTTCGTGTGGGACAGCCTCGACAGCATGCCCGAGCCGATCTTCGTGACCGACCTGGCCGGCACCGTGCTGATCGCGAACCACGCGGCCAAGCGCTACGGGTCGCGCCTGTCGCTGCCGCTGCCGGAAGGGCGGCCGCTGCGCACCGCGCTCGGCGAGCTGACCTTCATGAAGACCGTCGACGGCAACGCCGAACACGATGTGGCGATCCGCGAACACTGGCCGGCGGTACTCGACCCGACGCTCGAGGCCGAGCACGACGCGATGGCGCGCGGCATCGAGGTGCGTGACCGCGACGGGCTCGACCATCTGCTACGCTACGCGGCTTGCACGAACGCGCAGGGTCGCGTGACGGGCTGGATCGCCGGCCTCGTCGACGTGACCGAACTGCACGCGGCCGAGCGGCAGCGCGAGGAAGCGCTGCACCTGCTGTCGCACGACATGCGCTCGCCGCAGTCGTCGATTCTCGCGCTCGTCGAGATCGAGCGCGACCGCGCCGAAACCGACGCGATGCGCGGGCTGCTCGCGCGGATCGAGCGCTATGCGCACCGCGCGCTGTCGCTGGCCGACGAGTTCGTGCAGCTGGCGCGCGCGGAGTCGCAGGTGTACCAGCTCGAGGCGACGAGCCTCGTCGACGTGCTGATCGATGCGAGCGACGAGGTGTGGCCGCAGGCGCAGGCGAAGCACATTCGCGTCGACACCGATGTCGGCACCGACATGTGCTGGGTGCGCGCCGACCGCTCGCTGATTACGCGCGCGTTCGTGAACCTGCTGAACAATGCAGTCAAATACAGTCCGTCCGCCACCGTGATCACGTGTACGCTGGCGGTCGAGCACGCGTCGAAACGGATGTTCTGTACGATTCGCGATCAGGGATACGGCATTGCGCCGGAAGATCAGCGGCATCTGTTCGAGCGTTTCAAGCGGTTCCATGCCGGCGAGCGGCCCGAAATCTCGGGTTCCGGGCTCGGCATGGCATTCGTGAAGACGGTCGTCACGCGCCATGGGGGCAGCGTGACGGTCGACAGCGAGGTGGGTGTCGGCACCGCGGTGACGGTGTCGCTGCCCGCGATCGACGAGCCGTCCGCCTGACAGGGCCGGGCGCGACGGCAGGCATTTGGGGAAAGCCATGAGAAAGGAATGGGCAGCGACCGCGCTGGCGGCGTCGCTGTTGACGGGTTGCGCCGGCGTGACGACCGGCGTGAGTGCGGTCGGGCAGCCGAACGCGTTCGCATCCGATGCGCACGGCTATGATTTCGTGCGGACGGCCGCGCAGGCCAATGATGCCGAATACCGGCAGATCGAGACGCTCGTGCGCGACGAACTCGCGCACCGCGGCTTCGAAGCCAAGCCGCTCGCCGCCGCGCGCTACCGGTTGTCGATCGCGTATGCGACGCAGCCGGCCTCGGTCGCGGCGATCGCCGACGGCTGTGGCGCCGCGAGCAGTGCATGCGTGACGGTCGACGGACCGGCGCCTTTCGCGCTGCCGTTCATGGGCCGGGTGTATCGCCATGTGCTGACGCTGCGCTTCGTCGACGCGAAATCGGGCGCCGACGTCTACCGCGTATCAGCCGCGCTGCGCGATCGCGATCCCGGCACGCAGCAGGCCGCGCCGGCGCTCGTGAAGAGCGCGCTCGCGAAGGTGCCGTTCGGCGACGGCGGCGGCTGGCTCGTCAAGACGAAAAAAGACGACGCGGGCGGCATGCCGGGCGTCGTCTCGGTGAAGCGGGCCGAAGCGCGCTGAGCGTCGGCCGGTGAGGTGAGGGCGGGCTCGCCGGAGCGAGCCCTCGTGCCCTTGCCGCGTTCAGTCGGCCGGGTGTGCGCTGCCCCGCGTGCGCAGGTATGCGTCGAAATCCGCGCCGACTTCCGCGTGGCGCAGCGCGAATTCGACCGTTGCCTTCAGGTAGCCGAGCTTGCTGCCGCAGTCGTAGCGCGTGCCCTGGTACTTGTAGGCCAGCACCTGCTCATCGGCGAGCAGCGCCTGGATCGCGTCGGTGAGCTGCAGCTCGCCGCCCGCGCCGGGCTTCAGCGCGCGCAGGTGCTCGAAGATCCGCGGCTTCAGGATGTAGCGGCCGACCACGCCGAGGTTCGACGGCGCGACTTCCGGCGCCGGCTTCTCGACGATCGCCGACATCTTGACGATCGACTCTTCCCATTCCTTGCCGTCGACGATCCCGTACGACTTCGTCTCCGACGGCGGGATCTCTTCGACGCCGATCACCGAGCTGTGATAGTGGTCGAACACGTCGACCATCTGCTTCATCACGGGCGGGTTGCCGTCGAGCAGGTCGTCGGCGAGGATCACCGCGAACGGGTTGTCGGCCACGAGCTTTTCCGCGCACAGCACCGCATGGCCGAGGCCGAGCGCTTCCGGCTGGCGCACGTAGAAGCAGTCGACATGGCTCGGCTTGATGCTGCGCACGAGCTCGAGCAGCTTTTCCTTGCCGCGCGCCTCGAGTTCGGCCTCGACCTCGTACGACTTGTCGAAGTGGTCCTCGATCGCGCGCTTGCTGCGCCCGGTGACGAAGATCATCTCGGTGATGCCGGCGGCGATCGCTTCCTCGACTGCGTACTGGATCAGCGGCTTGTCGACGACCGGCAGCATCTCCTTCGGGCTCGCTTTCGTTGCCGGGAGGAACCGCGTGCCAAGACCAGCAACGGGGAACACCGCCTTGGTAACTTTCAGCATGATCGAACCTTTATTCCTGTAATCGACTTGTCAGACGGTCTATGTTCACGTCCCCATTATAGTGAACGCAAACGACCTTACCCTTTGTTACGCAGGCAACCGATCGAGCTGCGCGCGCAGTTTCTCGAGCGTGCTCTGGAATTCCGCGACGCGCTTTTGCTCCTGTTCGACCACGGCCGGCGGCGCTTTCGCGACGAATGCCTCGTTGCCGAGCTTCGCATTGCACTTCGTGATCTCGTTCGTCAGGCGCGTGATCTCCTTCGACAGGCGCTCGCGTTCGGCCGCGACGTCGATCTCGACCTTCAGCACCAGCTTGTTCGGCCCGACGATCGCGATCGGCGCACCGTGCGCCTCCTTGTCGAGCGTCGCTTCGTCCGCGAGGATCTGCACTTCCGACAGGCGCGCGAGGGCCTGGACGTACGGCGCGAACGAGCGCAGGCGCTCGGCATCGCCGGCTGCGAGCAGCGGCACCTTGGTGGCCGGCGACAGGTTCATCTCGCCGCGCAGGTTGCGGCACGCGTCGACGATCGCCTTCAGGTCGGCCGCCCACTGTTCGGACGCCTCGTCGATCTTCTGCAGGTTCGCGACCGGGTACGCCTGCGTCATCAGCGACGCTTCGCCCTCGGCCTTGCCCTGCGGATAGCGGCCCGCCAGCGGCGCGACCTTCTGCCAGAGCGCTTCGGTGATGAACGGGATGATCGGATGCGCGAGGCGCAGCACCGTCTCGAGCACGCGCAGCAGCGTGCGGCGCGTCGCGCGCTGCTGTTCCGGCGTGCCGTTCTGGATCTGCACCTTCGCGAGTTCGAGATACCAGTCGCAGTACTCGTCCCACACGAACTTGTAGATGCTGCTTGCGATGTTGTCGAAGCGGTAATCGGCGAAGCCCTTCGCGATGTCCGCCTCCGTGCGCTGCAGCAGCGACACGATCCAGCGGTCGGCCGCCGAGAAGTCGAGGTAGCCGCCCGGGCCGCAATCGCCCGCGCCGCAGACTTCCGGCTTGTCGCTGCCGCAGTCGTGACCTTCGCAGTTCATCAGCACGAAGCGCGTCGCGTTCCACAGCTTGTTGCAGAAGTTGCGATAGCCTTCGCAGCGCGCGAGGTCGAAGTTCACGTTGCGGCCGAGCGTCGCCATCGACGCCATCGTGAAGCGCAGCGCGTCGGTGCCGAACGCGGCGATGCCGTCCGGGAATTCCTTGCGCGTCTTCTTCTCGATCGTCGCGGCCTGCTTCGGGTTCATCAGGCCCGTCGTGCGCTTCGCGACCAGCGTGTCGAGGTCGATGCCGTCGACGATGTCGATCGGGTCGAGCGTGTTGCCCTTGCTCTTCGACATCTTCTGGCCTTCCGCGTCGCGCACGAGGCCGTGCACGTAGACGGTGTGGAACGGCACCTTGCCCGTGAAGTGCGTGGTCATCATCACCATCCGGGCGACCCAGAAGAAGATGATGTCGAAGCCCGTGACGAGCACCGACGACGGCAGGAAGTGCTTCAGTTCAGGCGTTTCGTTCGGCCAGCCGAGCGACGAGAACGGCACGAGCGCCGACGAGAACCACGTGTCGAGCACGTCTTCGTCGCGCTTCAGCGCACCCGTGTAACCCTTCGCGGCAGCCTGCGCGCGCGCTTCTTCCTCGTTGCGCGCGACGAACACCTCGCCGTTCTCGCCGTACCACGCGGGAATCTGATGGCCCCACCACAGCTGGCGCGAGATGCACCAGTCCTGGATGTTCTCGAGCCACTGGTAATAGGTGGTCGTCCAGTTTTCCGGGACGAACTTGATCTGGCCGCTGCGCACGACGTCGAGCGACGTTTCCGTGATCGACTTGCCCGGATTGAACGTGCCTTCCGGCGCCGGCTTCGTCATCGCGACGAACCACTGGTCGGTCAGCATCGGCTCGATCACGACGCCCGTGCGGTCGCCGCGCGGCACCATCAGCTTGTGCGGCTTCACCGAGTCGAGGAAGCCCGCTGCGTCGAGGTCGGCGACGATCGCCTTGCGCGCGTCGAAGCGGTCGAGGCCGCGATACTGCTCGGGGCCGTTGTCGTTGATCTTCGCGTCGAGCGTCAGGATCTCGATCGGCGCGATCTTGTGGCGCTGGCCGACCTGGTAGTCGTTGAAGTCGTGCGCGGGCGTGACCTTCACGACGCCCGTGCCGAACTCGCGGTCGACGTAGTCGTCGGCGATAACCGGGATCTCGCGGCCCGTCAGCGGCAGCGTGACGAGCTTGCCGATCAGGTGCGCGTAGCGCTCGTCTTCCGGGTGGACCATCAGCGCGACGTCGCCGAGCATCGTTTCCGGGCGCGTCGTGGCAACGGTCAGCGAGCCCGAGCCGTCGACGAGCGGGTAGCGGATGTGCCACAGGTGGCCGTTTTCCTCTTCGCTCACGACTTCGAGGTCCGACACCGCGGTCAGCAGCACCGGATCCCAGTTGACGAGGCGCTTGCCGCGGTAGATCAGGCCCTGTTCAAAGAGCGTGACGAACACGTCGCGCACGGCGGCCGACATCTTGTCGTCCATCGTGAAGTATTCGCGCGACCAGTCGGGCGAGGCGCCGAGGCGGCGCACCTGGCCGGTGATCGTCGAACCCGATTTTTCCTTCCATTCCCACACGCGCTCGACGAACTTCTCGCGGCCGAGGTCGTGGCGCGACACGCCCTGCGCGTCGAGCTGGCGCTCGACGACGATCTGGGTCGCGATCCCCGCGTGGTCGGTGCCGGGCACCCACAGCGTGTTCTCGCCGAGCATCCGGTGGTAGCGGGTGAGGCCGTCCATGATCGTCTGGTTGAACGCGTGGCCCATGTGCAACGTGCCCGTGACGTTCGGCGGCGGCAACTGGATCGAGAAATCGGGGCGGGCCGGATCGAAGGCCGGGGCTGCATAGCCGCGCTTTTCCCACTCCGGCCCCCATTGGGACTCGATGGTGTGGGGCTCGAAGCTCTTCGCAAGCGTGTTGTCGCTCATGTTGGAAATCTGCCGAAAAATGCGTGAATTGGATGCCGAATCTGACAATTATAAATGGATGCACATCGACCAGCCATCGCCTTGCCGGCGCGGGCCTGTCGGGACACGGCCGCAGCGCGCTCGTGACGTGCCGTTGAACGGATCGGGAACAGCATCGCGCGGCCGACTTATAATGTCGGGTCCGCATTTTTCTCGCCCGTCCGCTGCCGCTCCATGCCCGATCTGCTCGCCAATCTGAACCCCGAACAACTCGCCGCCGTCACGTTGCCGAACGAACCGGCGCTGATCCTTGCAGGGGCGGGCAGCGGCAAGACCCGCGTGCTGATCACCCGCATCGCGTGGCTGATCCAGCAGGGCTACGCATCGCCGCCCACCGTGCTCGCCGTGACCTTCACGAACAAGGCCGCGCGCGAGATGATGGCGCGCCTGTCGGCGATGATGCCGATCGACACGCGCGGGATGTGGATCGGCACGTTCCACGGCCTGTGCAACCGGATGCTGCGCACGCACTGGCGCGACGCCGGCCTGCCGCAGACCTTCCAGATCCTCGATACGGCCGACCAGCTGTCCGCGATCAAGCGGCTGATGAAGGCGGCGAACGTCGACGACGAGAAGTACCCGCCGAAGAACGTGCAGTACTTCATCAACAACGCGAAGGAGCAGGGGCTGCGTCCCGACAAGGTCGACGCGTCCGACAACTTCAACCGCAAGTTCGTCGAGCTGTACCAGGCATACGACCAGCAGTGCCAGCGCGAGGGCGTCGTCGATTTCCCCGAGCTGCTGCTGCGCTGCTACGAACTGCTCGCGTACAACGCGCCGCTGCGCGCGCACTACCAGGCGCGCTTCCGGCACATCCTCGTCGACGAGTTCCAGGACACCAACAAGCTGCAGTACGCGTGGCTCAAGATGCTCGCGGGCGGCGAGAACGCGATTTTCGCGGTCGGCGACGACGACCAGTCGATCTACGCGTTCCGCGGCGCGAACGTCGGCAACATGCGCGACTTCGAAGACGAATTCCGCGTGCGCAACCTGATCAAGCTCGAGCAGAACTACCGGTCGCACGGCAACATCCTCGACGCGGCGAACCAGCTGATCTCGAACAACGCGCACCGCCTCGGCAAGAACCTGCGCACCGACGCCGGCCACGGCGAGCCCGTGCGCGTGTACGAGGCGAGCACCGATTCGCAGGAAGCCGGCTGGATCGTCGAGGAGATCCGCTCGCTGATCAATACCGGGATGGCGCGCAGCGAAGTGGCCGTCCTGTACCGCAGCAACGCGCAGTCGCGTTCGATCGAGCACACGCTGATGTCGTCGGGCATCCCGTACCGCGTGTACGGCGGCCTGCGCTTCTTCGAGCGTCAGGAAGTGAAGCACGCGCTCGCGTACCTGCGCCTGATCGACAACCCGAACGACGACACCGCGTTCGTGCGCGTCGTGAACTTCCCGACCCGCGGCATCGGTGCGCGCTCGATCGAGCAGCTGGCCGACGCCGCGCGCCTGTACGGCTGCTCGATGGCCGCCGCGATTCCGTACGTGACGGGCAAGGCCGGTACGAGCCTCGGCGGGTTCGCGAACCTGGTCGCGAAGATGCGCGCCGACACGCAGCACATGAATCTGCCCGACACCGTCGAGCACATCGTGCGCGCCAGCGGTCTCGCCGATTTCTACCAGGGCGAGCGCGAAGGCCAGGACCGTCTCGAGAACTTGCAGGAACTGGTCAACGCGGCCACCGCATTCATCGCCGAGGAAGGCTACGGGCTCGACACGCCCGCCCGTTCGATCCCGCTGCGCGCGGGCGCGATCGCGGCGCCAGAGCTCGGCACCGCGACGGACGATCCGGCGGTCGACGTGCTCGATCCGGTATCGCCCGCCGACCCGGCACAGAACCCCGACACGATGACGCCGCTCGCCGGCTTCCTGTCGCATGCATCGCTGGAGGCCGGCGACAACCAGGCGCAGGCCGGGCAGGACGCCGTGCAGCTGATGACGGTGCACGCGGCGAAGGGGCTCGAATTCTCGGCCGTGTTCATCACGGGCCTCGAGGAGGGGCTGTTCCCGCACGAGAACAGCGTGCTCGAATCGGACGGCCTCGAGGAAGAGCGCCGGCTGATGTACGTCGCGATCACGCGCGCGAAGGAGCGGCTCTACCTGTCGTTCGCGCAGAGCCGGATGCTGCACGGCCAGACGCGCTACAACGTGCGCTCGCGTTTCTTCGACGAGTTGCCCGAACACGTGTTGAAGTGGCTGACGCCGAAGGTCGAGGCCGGTTCGCGCTGGGGCGGTCGGTCGGACAACGCCGGGTACGGGCGCGACTGGTTCGCGCGGCCGGGCGCCGGCAGTCGCGAGCAGATCGTCGACCCGGCCGTATCCGCGCCGCTGCCCGCGTTCGCGAACAAGCAGCGCGCGGCCGATGCCGGTTTCCGGGTCGGCCAGCAGGTGTTCCACACCAAGTTCGGCGAAGGCACGGTCACCGCGCTCGAGGGCAACGGCACCGATGCGAAGGCGCAGGTGAAATTCAAGCGGCACGGCGAGAAGTGGCTCGCGCTCGCGGTCGCGAAACTGCAGGCGGTGGAATGATGGGCATCGACATGGATGTGACGCCTGCGGCTCGTCCGCTCGGCATTCTGGCCGCGCTGCCCGAGGAACTCGGCGACCTGATCGCCGCGATGCGCGCCGACGGCGCGATGAAGACGGTCACGCTCGGCCGTCGCGATTATCACGTCGGCACCGTGCACGGCGCGGCCTGCGTCGTGACGCTTGCACGGGTCGGCAAGGTCGCGGCCGCCGCGACGGTCAGCGCGCTGATCCACGTGTTCGGCGTGGCGGGCGTCGTGTTCACCGGCGTGGCGGGCGGCGTGTCGCGCACGGTGCGCGTCGGCGACGTCGTCGTGGCCGATACGCTGCTGCAGCACGATCTCGATGCGTCGCCGCTCTTTCCTCGCTACGAGGTGCCGCTGCTCGGCATCACGCGTTTCGCAACCGACGCGGCGTTGACCGCGAGCCTGCGGGCGGCGTGCACGCAGTTCGTCGAGGAAGAGGGCGCGCAGTTCGCCGCGCGCTTCGGCCTGGCCGGTGCGACGCTGCATGCGGGGCTCATCATCAGCGGCGACCGCTTCGTGTCGA
Organism: Burkholderia sp. Ac-20392; assembly: GCF_017104585.1. Classification (NCBI taxonomy): domain Bacteria; kingdom Pseudomonadati; phylum Pseudomonadota; class Betaproteobacteria; order Burkholderiales; family Burkholderiaceae; genus Burkholderia; species Burkholderia sp. Ac-20392. The sequence goes on along the minus strand of NZ_JAAGPB010000135.1, from coordinate 7,646 downwards.
GCGAGCGCGAGGTCGTCGCGTTGCGTGATGCGCTGCCGGATGCGCTCGCGGTCGAGATGGAAGGGGCCGCGATCGCGCAGGTGTGCGCGGAGCACGAGGTGCCATTCGCGATCGTGCGTACGATCTCCGATACGGCCGACGATCACGCGACGCAGTCGTTTTCGCACTTCCTGTCGGCGATCGCGAGCAGCTATTCGTCCGGCATCCTCAAGCGTTTCCTGACGCTGCATGCGACGACGGCGGCCTGAAGCCGCCGTCGTTTTCTTCCTTCCTGCATTCAAGCCATTCGACCGGCCGCGGCGCGCACGCCGCGGCCGGCTCGTCACGCCTTCTTGCGCCGGCTGCTTTCGAGGTTCGGCAGGAACACCGTCAGCACGCCGATCAGCGGCAGGAACGAGCACACCTTGTAGACGAACGTGATGCTCGTCGCATCGGCGAGCTGGCCGAGCACAGCCGCGCCGACTCCGCCGAGGCCGAACGCGAAGCCGAAGAACAGGCCCGCGACCATCCCGACCTTGCCGGGCATCAGCTCCGTCGCGTAGACCAGGATCGCGGCGAATGCCGACGCGAGCACGATGCCGATGATCACGGTCAGCACGCTGGTCCAGAACAGGTTCGCGTACGGCAGCAGCAGCGTGAACGGCGCGACGCCGAGGATCGATACCCAGATCACGTACTTGCGGCCGATCCGGTCGCCCACCGGCCCGCCGATCAGCGTGCCGGCCGCCACGGCCGCGAGGAACACGAACAGGTGGATCTGCGCGGCCTGCACCGACAGGTGGAACTTGTCGATCAGGTAGAAGGTGAAATAGCTGTTGATGCTCGCGAGGTAGAAGTACTTCGAGAACACGAGCAGCACCAGCACGCCGATCGCGCCCATCACGCGGCTGCGCGACAGCGTCGGATGGCCGGCCGCCGCGGCCTTCTTCTTCATCGACGGATGCTTCTTGTACCAGTGGCCGATCTGCGTGAGCACGATCATCGCGACGAGCGCGGCCGCCGAGAACCACGCGATGCTGTGCTGGCCGTGCGGAATGATCACGAGTGCGGCAAGCAGCGGCCCGAGCGCGGATCCCGCATTGCCGCCGACCTGGAACACCGACTGCGCGAGCCCGTGCTGGCCGCCCGACGCCATCCGCGCGACGCGTGACGATTCCGGATGAAATACCGACGAGCCGCAGCCGACGAGCGCAGCAGCTACCAGCAGCATCGGGAAATTCGGCGCGACCGACATCAGCAGCAGCCCCGCGAGCGTGAAGCCCATGCCGACCGGCAGCGAATACGGTTTCGGACGCTTGTCGGTATAGAGCCCGATGAGCGGCTGAAGCAGCGATGCGGTGATCTGGTAGGTGAGCGTGATCAGGCCGATCTGCGCGAACGACAGCGCGAACTGGCTCTTGAGCATCGGATAGATCGCGAGGATCAACGACTGGATCATGTCGTTGAGCATGTGCGAGAAGCTGATCGCGCCGAGCACCGGGTACACGGTGCGGGCGACGGGTGGCGCGGACGGCTGGGTGGCGGCTGCGCCGGCGGAGCCGGTGTCGAGGCTGGTTTCCATGTGAGAGCTGAACGAGTTGAGGTGGCGGGCGCGCGCTGCTGGGGAGTGGCGCGTCTTGAATCGTTGCTGCGTCAAAGAAGTGTAATGTGGCGTATCGAGAATGTCCGGACAAGTTTTATCGTGAATCGGACATTCATCTGACGGATCGTCCGGTGCCCGTTTTTTTGACCGGGTATAACGCTGGCGGCGCGTCTGCCCGTTAGCGGGGGCGCGCCCGGGGCCGGTGCGTGGTTTCCCGGACTCAAGAAACGGCGGTGGCGGCCGTAGAACGACCCAATGACAACAGGCGCGCCGCGCCCGGCATCGGCTATCCGCCGGTGCGGGTGCAGGACGCGCGGCATGGCCAGCCATCGCGGGAACGCCGGGACCGACCTTTCCGGCCGCGTGATCAATACGGGGATAGTTCGATGAAAGCAGCATCTTTGCATCCACAGCCAGGTACGGCACCCGCCGCACCCGATGGTACCGCCGGTCGCGCCGCCCGGCGCCTGCGGGCGGCGCGTCGCGAGCGCCGGCCGTGGACCGTCAAGGCGACGTTGCGCGCCGCATTCGCGATCCTGCTCGCCGGTACGCTGGCGATCGGCATGTTTTCGCTCTGGCAGATCAGCCGGCTGAATGCGTCGATCGCGTCGGTCTACGAGCAGGGCCACGTTGCGAGCCGCGCGGCCGAGGAGGTCCGGGCCGAAGTACTGCGCGCGAGCCGTGCCCAGAAGATGCTGCTGACGGCGACCACGGCGAAGGAGCGCGACGAACTGGGCGCCGAGGTGGGCGCGGGGCTCACGTCGATCGGCCAGGCGCTCGGCACGCTGCAGCGCTACGCGGATCCGGCCGATGCCGACGATTCGGCGCGGCTGCGCGCATTCTCGACGGCAGTCGGCACATGGAGTGCGCATCTGCGCGATTTCGTCGAACTCGTGCGCGCGCAGCCGCTCGACCTGTCGCAGATGAACTGGCAGGTCGGTACGCAGGACGTGTCGTTGCTGGTCGAAACCGGCAAGCTCGAGAAAATCGTCGCCGAACTCGTGAAGACACGCGGCGCGAAGTCGAAGGCGACGCTCGATGCGTCCGCGACCATTTTCTCGTCGTCGTTCGCGATGATCGCGGGGATGACGGTTGCGCTGATCGTGCTCGCGATCGTGATCGCCGAGCGCGTCGTGCGCCGCCTTGCGTCGCAGCTCGGCGGCGAACCCGCGCACGCGAAGGCGATCGCCGCGGACATCGCGCGCGGCGACCTGACGCGACCGATCAGGCTGGGCCGGCACGACCGCGACAGCATGGTGCGTGCGCTGGCCGAGATGCAGACGGGGCTCGCGGCGACCGTCGGCGAGATCGCCGTCAGTGCCGAGGCGATCGCGGCCGCGTCGGGCGAGATCTCCACCGGCAACCTCGATCTGTCGAAGCGCACCGAGCAGCAGGCCGTCGCGCTCGAGCGCACCGCGGCCAGCATGGAGCAGCTCACGTCGACCGTCCGGCAGAACGCCGAGAACGCGCGGCAGGCGAGCTCGCTCGCCGCCAATGCGTCGGCCGTCGCGGAGACGGGCGGGGAAGTCGTCGGACGTGTGGTGGCGACGATGAGCGAGATCGACGACAGCGCGAAGAACATCCGCGACATCATCGGCACCATCGAGGGGATCGCGTTCCAGACCAACATTCTCGCGTTGAATGCGGCGGTCGAGGCCGCGCGCGCCGGCGAGCAGGGGCGCGGCTTCTCGGTGGTCGCGGGCGAGGTTCGCCTGCTCGCGCAGCGTGCGGCGACCGCGGCGAAGGAGATCCGCGCACTGATCGGCGCATCGGTCGAGCGTGTCGCGAACGGTGCTGCGCTCGCGCACGATGCGGGCCGTACGATGGGTGACGTCGTGCGCGCGGTCAAGCGCGTGACCGACATCATCGGTGAAATTTCCGCCGCATCGGACGAGCAGAGCGCCGGGATCGACGAGATCGGCCGCGCGGTCACGCAGATGGACGCCGGCACCCAGCAGAACGCGGCACTCGTCGAGCAGGCGGCCGCCGCGGCGAATGCGCTCGACGAGCAGGCGCAGGCGTTGAAGTCGCTGGTCGGGCGCTTCCGCATCGCGGCCTGAGCGCGCCCGGCCGTTCAGTCGTTACGACTTCTTCTGCTTGTCCGGATCGATGATGACCGTGCAGGTCGTGCCTGCCGACAGCACCACGTCGGCCGGCACGTCGTCGATCTTGATGCGCACCGGCACGCGCTGCGCGAGGCGCACCCAGTTGAAGGTCGGGTTCACGTCTGCAACGAGGTCGCGGCTTTGCGGGTTGTCGCGATCGTAGATGCCGCGCGAAATGCTTTCGACGTGGCCCTTCATCACGCCGCCGCTCATCAGCCGCATCTCGGCCGGCGCGCCGATCTTCACGCGCGGCAGCTTGGTTTCCTCGAAGTAGCCGTAGACCCAGAACGAATGGCTGTCGACGATCGCGAGCTTCGCCTGGCCAGCCACCGCATAGTTGCCCTTGAACGTCTGCAGGTTCGTGATGTAGCCGTCGACCGGCGCGACGACGCGCGTGCGCTCGAGGTTGAGCTTCGCGGCGTCGAGCGCGGCGATCGCCTGCTGGTACTGCGCATCGGCGCTCGACGCGCTATGCGCGGCGTTCTCGCGGTTTTCCTTCGACACGACGAGCGCATCGAGATCCGCGCGGCGGGCCGCGTCGTCGCGGCGCATCTGCAGTTCCGCGCGGCGGGCGGCGACGGCCGCCTGCGCCTGCTCGACCGCGATCTGGTAGTGCGACGGGTCGATCTGCATGATCAGGTCGCCCTTTTTCACGAGCTGGTTGTCATGCACGGGCAGCTCGACGATCGCGCCCGACACGTCCGGCGCGACGTTGACGATCTCGGCGCGCACGCGCCCGTCGCGCGTCCACGGATCATCCATGTAGTGCACCCACAGCGAGCGCCCGATCAGGATCGCGACGAGAAGGATGACGGCGGTCGCGACGAAGCCGAAGAGTTTTCTGAGAATCATGATGGTTCGGAATCAACGGTAAACGGCAAGACTCAGTCCGCCGCAAATGCAGACGAGAAGGCAGGCCCGGAACAGCGACGGGTGCCAGACGAGACGGTAGAGGCCCGTGTAGGCGAGCAGGCGGTCGACGGCCCAGGTCGCGAGCGCGCCGACGACGAACATCAGCACCACCGTGGGCATGTAGGCATCGAGAATGGCGATTTCACGCGGCATCATGACGAGGCTCCTGGTTGGGGACGCACGGGGCGGTTGCGGTTGAGCGCGGCGAGCGGCGATTCGGGGTCGAGCAGTGCCGTCCGCACGAAATGCAGGTGGCTCAGGATGCGCTGCAGCCGGTGGCGTTCCTCGCGCGACGGCGTGAACGCGTCGAGCGTCTGCCGGGTCGCGTCGATCGCATCGTTGACCGCGGCGAGCGTCGCATCGAAGCGTTCGTCGTCCGGCCGCGTGAACAGCGACGACAGCGCGGCGCGCATCGTCTCGATCGCGCGTCGCCACGGCGTCGTCGGCGCATAGCGCGGATCGGACGGCAGCGTTGCCAGTTCGTGGCGCAGGTCGATGGCCGCGTTGCCGGTTTCGAGCACCGCGAACATCCAGCGCAGCGCGTCGCGCTGCACGTCGGGCTGGTCGGCCGACAGCGTGTGCGCCTGGTACATCAGGTCGCGCGCGCCGCTCTCGAAGCGCGTGCGCAATCCGGCGAGCCGCGCGTGGCAGGCCGCGACGGCCTGGTGACGCAGGTCGGCGAACAGCCGCTTCTTGAGCCACGGCGCGGTCGGCGGGAACAGCACCGCGAACGCGATCGCCGATACCAGCATCGACAACAGCAGCGCGAGCGCGTCGTTCATGAAGCTCATCGGATCGTAGTGCGTGATGCTGTCCGGGCCGGCGAGGAAGCAGAAGAAGATCAGGTAGCCCATCCCGTAGCCCGCGAGCTTCGGCTTCAGCGTCATGTAGATGCCGATCGCGAGCAACGGCGCGAGCGCCGCGCACAGCAGCCAGAAGCCGTCGATCCGCGGGTAGATGCCGAACATCAGCAGGAAGCCGGTGCAAACGGCCAGCGCCGTGCCCATCCCCATCTGTGCGGCCATCGCGGTCGGGCGTGGTGCCGACGACGCGAGTGCGCAGGTCGCCGCGGCGTTCAGCACCAGCATCACGCCGCTCGGCCACGCGGTCTCGATCCAGAACCAGCCCAGCGCGAGAATCACCGTCGCGGTGCGGATCCCCGCGATCGTGGCTGCAGTCCGGTTGGTGCGCGGCTCGTAGCGCTCGATCCAGCGTTCGCGCTCGTGCGTCGCGGTCGCGAGCGACGCATAGGTCGCCGCGTATTCCTGCAGGTCGGTGATGAAGCGGTACAGCAGCTCGGCGGCCGTGTCGAAGTCGAGCAGCGGGAAGTCGGGCTGCGTTTCGAGTTCCGCACGCGTCGCGCGGATACGGCGCGGCAGCGCGTCGCGCCACGCGAGCAGTTGCTCGGCCGAGTGCGCGGCGTCGATCGACGTGCGCACGGGTTCGCCATGGCGCGTGAGCAGCGGCGCGATTTCGCGGAAATACGGTTCGATCGCATCGATCGCGGCCTGCGCACCGGCCGCGTGCAGCCGGTTCATCAACTGATGCAGTGCGTGAAAGCGACTCGACGCACTCATGAACTCGCTGTTCAGTCGCGCCAGGCGGCCGCTGCGCATGCGGGTGTCCGGATTTTCGAACACGGCCATGCTGCGCGCGGCTTCGAAGCCGACCACATCGGCGACGAAGCGCGTGTGGATGGTCTCGATGTGCGCGCGGTCGAGTTGGCCCGACAGCGCCGACGCGACGTAGTCGACGAAGCTGCCGAAGCGCTTGCGCACCGTCGTGCGCATCTGCTCGCCCGTGTACTGCGGAAACACGAGCGCGCTGACGACGCCGGCCGACACGATCCCGATGATGACTTCCGAGACACGTGTCATCGCGCTCATGAATGCCCCGTCCGGGTGTTGCGACGCGGGCAGGCCGATCAGCGCGGTCGTATAGCCGGCGAGCAGGAAGCCGTAGCTGCGGAAGTTGCGGTTGCGCGCGGCGCCGGCGGTGCACAGTGCGATCCATATGGCGATCGCCAGCAGGAACAGCTGCGGCTGCTGCGGGAACAGCCCGACGAACGTAAGCGTCGCGATGAGCCCGAAGATCGTGCCGGCAACCCGGTAGAAACTCTTCGCGAGCACCGCGCCGCTTTGCGGCTGCATCACGATGAAGACGGTCGTCATGGCCGTCTTCGGCGCCGGCAGGTCGAGCCGCATCGACACGCCGAGCGCAATGAAGGTCGCGAGCAGCGCCTTGAACAGGTAGAGCCAGGCGGCGCCGTCGGTGCGGGCCCAGTCGCCGAACGCGGCGGCCCAGGCCGAGAACGGACCGCCGGCGGGTGTGGAAGCGGGGGAGGAGGCTGACATGGCGTCGCTCCGCGTTACCGTGCGGCCGGCACGCCGGACACACCGGCGGCGGCCACCTGTGCGGGCCGGGTGATTGCTGCCACGGGCTTCGCACCCGACGCGGCGGCAGGCGCGGCTGCGCCTGCGGCGGATTCGTCATGAGGCACATCCGTACCCGTCTCGACACCGCCGCCGAGCGCGGCCATCAACTGCGCGTGCGCGGCGAGGCGTTCCGCATCGATGCGGGCGGCCGTCTCCTGCGCGCGCAGCAACTGCTGTTGCGCGACCAGCACGTTCACGTAGTCGGTCAGCCCGCGGCGGAAGCCTTCGCGCGACAGCTGGTAGCTGCGGTCGTTGGCGGCCACCGAGCGTGCGGCGTCCTTCTTCTGCGTATCGAGCGAACGGATCCGCACGACCTGGTCGGCGATATCCTTGAGCGCGCCGACGATCGTCTGGTTGTAGCGCTCGACCGCCTGGTCGTAGCCGGCATTGGCCGCGCCGAGCTGCGCGCGCAACCGGCCGCCTTCGAAGATCGGCAGCGACAGCGCGGGGCCGGCTGTCCAGCCGCCGTTCATCGCGCGCAGGAAGTCGGTGAACGGCGCGGTCACGCCGAAGCCGCCGACCGTCGCGAGCAGGTCGATGTTCGGGTAGAACGATGCCTTCGCGACGTCGATGCCGCGCGCCTGCGCGTCGACCGTCCAGCGCGCTGCGACA
>NZ_JAAGPB010000012.1:0-62143 GCF_017104585.1 Burkholderia sp. Ac-20392 | reverse complement strand
CTGCCCGACGGTCACCGGCTCGCCCGCCGCCAGCGCATCGCGCTTGCCGAACTGGCGGACGAACCGTGGGTCATGTTCGCCGCGCACCACGGGCCCGGCGTGCATGCGCTGATCGCGACGGCATGCGCACAGGCCGGCTTCGCGCCGCGCGTCGTCCAGCAGCCGCGCCAGATGCAGACGACGGCCGGGCTCGTCGCGGGCGGCATCGGCGTCGCGCTGATGCCGCGCCTGTTCGTGCCGATGCAGCCGCAAGGCATTACGTTCTGCGAACTGAAGGATGCGGGCAGCCCGCTCGCGTACGAGCTGGCGATCGCGTACCGGACGCCCTCGCCGCTCATCGATGCGCTGCGCGAGACCGCACGAAGCGCGGTGCGCGAACTGGGGCTGGTGCTGGCGACGTGACCGCGCGGGTCACGCGCGCCGTGCTCAGCCGCCGACGATGTTGAACGCGACGTCGACCACGGCCTTCCGGAACGCGTCCTGCTGCGTGGGCAGCGACGTGTACTCCAGCATCATGTGGCTGTACGACACCGTCGTGCCGATCGCACTCGCAAACATGAAGAACAGCACGGTCGGATCGACCGGACGGATCACGCCGGCCTCGACGCCGTCCGACAACAGCGGAACCAGCACGTCGTAATACGGGCGCACGATCCGCTCCTGCAGCCGGTCGAGCCGCCCGCCCACTTCGGTCGCCGCCGTCGAGAAGAACATGCCCATGTCGGGCTCGTCGAACTCGTGCTCGACACACCGTTCGATCGCGCGCAGCACGCGGTCGCGAGGCGACAGCGGCGACGTGCGCAACGCGCGCAGCGCGTCGAACATCGGCTCGGCCAGCTCGGCGATTTGCTCGACGACCGCCAGCCACAACGTTTCCTTCGTACCGAAATGGTGCGCGATCAGCGCCGCATCGACCCCCAGCTCGCGCGCGACTTCGCGCACGCTCGTTGCATCGTAGCCACGCTTCGCGAACGTGCGACGCGCGGCCCGCAATATCACGTCCGGCCCCACGGACGCCCCGGCCAGCGGCCGCCCTCGCATACGCCGCTTGGCCGGCGCGCGCTCAGTGACTTCAGCCACGTCTTCCTGCTCTCCTTGAATGATTCGAATACCCCTGTTCCGGCCCCGCTTTAGCGGCGCCGAAAACCGGGTGACCTGCCCCGCTCCGTTGACACGCGAAGCCGGGAAGCGCTAGGATCATACCTTATTCATCACTTGATGATTTATCCATGACAACCCCTACACGCATCGTTATCGTCGGTGGCGGCATCGCCGGACTGCAGCTCGCCACCCGCCTGGGCGAGCGGCTCGGCCGGTCCGGGCGCGCGCAGGTCACCATCGTCGACCGCAGCCCGACCCACATCTGGAAGCCGATGCTGCACACGATCGCCGCCGGCACGCGCGACGTGCAGCAGCAGCAGGTGATCTTCCTCGCCCATGCCCGTGACCACGGCTACTCGTACCAGCCCGGCGAGCTGACGGGGCTCGATCGCGCACGCCGTCGCGTGCAGCTCGGCGAGATCCGCTCGCAGGACGGCGAACTCGTGCTCGAGGCACGCGAACTCGAATACGACGTGCTGATCCTCGCGCTCGGCAGCCAGGCCAACGATTTCGGCGTGCCGGGCGTGCGCGAGCACTGCTATTTCATCGACAGCCAGAAGCAGGCCGAGACCTTCAACGAAGCATTGCGGGTGCGCGTCTTTCGCAGCATCGCGCGCGACGAGCCGTTCCGCGTCGCAATCGTCGGCGCGGGCGCGACCGGCGTGGAACTCGCGGCGGAACTGAGCCGCTTGCTGGAAGTGGCCCAGGCATATGGCGACGCGACCGTGCGCGAACGGCTGCAGCTCACGCTGCTCGAAAGCGGCCCGCGCATCCTCGCCGCGTTTCCGCCGCGGATTTCCGCGTCCGCGCAGCGGCGGCTCGAACAGATCGGCTTTCACGTGCTGACGTCGACGCGCGTCACGTCCGCCGATGCAAACGGCTTCCACTATGGCGACGGCTCGTTCGCCGAGGCGGACTTGATGGTCTGGGCCGCCGGCGTGAAGGCGCCCGATTTCATGCAGGCACTCGACGGGCTCGACACGAATCGCGCGAACCAGATCGTCGTCGGGCCGACGCTGCAGGCAACGGGCGACGAGCACGTGTTCGCGATCGGCGATTGCGCGAGCCTGTTGCCCGACGGCCACGAGCGGCCGCTGCCGCCCACCGCGCAAGTCGCAACGCAGCAGGCCGAGCATCTCGCGAAGCACCTGCCCGCGTGGCTCGACGGCAAGCCGATTCCGCCATTCGCGTTCCATGATTTCGGCGCGCTCGTGTCGATCAGCGACTACGACGCGTTCGGCACGCTCGGGCAGTTCGGGTTCTTTCGCGGCGGCTTCATCCAGGGGCGTTTCGCGCAGTTCAGCCACCTGATGCTCTACCGGCGGCACCAGCAGGCGCTGCACGGCTTCTCCAAGGCGACCCTGCTGTGGATCGCCGAACGGATCAACGGCTGCGTGCAGCCGCGCATCCGCCTGTCGTGATACCGCGCGTGGCGGTGTCGCGTAACGTTTCGAGGAAAACTGACATGAACAACCGTTTAGCGCCCTGGCTCATGACCGTTGCCGCGATCAGCAGCTTCGACATGCCGTCCGTCTCGTGGGGCGCGCCGCGGCGGCGCAGCGTCACGCGCGACCGGCTGCCGTCGTGGGACGCGACGAGCAAGCCGTCCATCAGCGTGCTCGAGCGGCCCACGGCCGACACCGTGATGATTTCATGGTGCGACGCGTGCACCGGGCACTACGGTTATCAGAAGTGGCGGCTGTTCACCACGCGCAAGCGTGGCGTGTGCGCGCTGTCGGGGCAGCCGATCAAGATCGGCGACAGTGTCTTCGCACCGCAATTGCTCGGCTCGACGCCGGGCAACGCCGCCGCGATGGTGCTGGCCGCATGCATCGACGCGGCCCGCCCCGCCGAGGCGGCCTGACCGCCCGGGATTCGACCCGGGATTCCGCTTCAGGCGGTGGTGACGCGATCCGTATCGCGAACCGCCTCGTTCATGCGTGCTTCGGCTTCCGCATCCAGCCGCGCCGCATTCGCTTCGGCTTCCGCTTCCGGCATCAGCTCGCCTTCCCATTTCGCGACCACTGCGCTGGCGATCGAGTTGCCCACTGCATTCGTGGCCGAACGGCCCATGTCGAGGAACGTATCGACGCCCAGAATCAGCAGCAGCCCGGCTTCCGGGATGTTGAACTGGTGCAGCGTGGCAGCAATCACGACGAGCGACGCGCGCGGCACGCCGGCCATGCCTTTCGACGTCAGCATCAGGATCAGCAGCATCGTGACCTGCGTGCCGAGCGACAGGTGAATGCCGTATGCCTGTGCGATGAACAGCGACGCGAACGTGCAGTACATCATCGAGCCGTCGAGGTTGAACGAATACCCCATCGGCATCACGAAGCTCGAGATCTTGCGGCGCACGCCGAAACGGTCGAGCGCATCGAGGATCTTCGGATACGCGGCTTCCGAGCTCGCGGTCGCGAACGACAGCATGAACGCTTCCTTGATGAGCACCAGCAGCTTGAACACGCGGCGGCCGAGGAACAGCAGCCCGGCAGCGACGAGCGTGCCCCACAGCAGGAACAGGCTCAGGTAGAAGTCGCCCATGAACACCGCGAACTTCAGCAGGATCGACAGGCCGTTGATCGCCACGGTCGACGCCATCGCGGCCAGCACCGCGAGCGGCGCGAGCTTCATCACGTAGCCGGTGATCTTGAGCATCACGTGCGCGAGCTGGTCGATCGCCGCGACGAGGATCTTGCCGCGTTCGCCGAGCGACGCGAGCGCCACACCGAAGAACATCGAGAACACGACGATCTGCAGGATCTCGTTGTTTGCCATCGCCTCGGCGATCGACTTCGGCACCATGTGGCCGACGAAATCCTTCAGCGTGAACTTGGACGTCGCCAGATGCGCGGACGCGCCGATATCCGGCAGCGGCAAGCCGAGGTTCTCGCCCGGACGCAGCAGGTTCGCCATCAGCAGGCCGAGCAGCAGCGAGATCAGCGACGCGGTGACGAACCAGCCGAGCGCCTTCACGAACACGCGGCCCACCGACGACGCGTCGCCCATGTGCGCGATGCCGACCACCAGCGTCGAGAACACCAGCGGGCCGATCACCATCTTGATCAGTCGCAGGAACACGTCGGACACCAGCGAGATGTAGCCGGCGATCTCCGCCGCGGACTGCTTGTCCGGCAGCTGCGTATAGATCATGTAGCCGATCAGGATGCCGGCCGCCATCGCGAGCAGGATCCAGCCTGCCGCGGACATTCGTTTGTTCATATCGGAACTCGACGCACGGGAAGAGGTTGACGGATGAAAGGCGCGCATCCCGTGCCGTGCCTGGAAGCGCGCGTGGCGCGCCGGTCGTGCCCGGTGTGTCGGGCACGGGCGCCGGCGCCGGTCAGGCTCGCGGCTATCCGCGAACTGACGTGCTGCCACCGCAACGGCATTCGCGTGAGGGCAAACGCCGGCGGCAGCGATTCAGCATGATGCGATCAGGCCAGATCAGTAACCGATTGCCGAGCCGGCCGGACGGCGCGGATCGTTGTAGCCGTAGATGAAGCCGACCCGCACGTTGCCGGATACGGACGAATCGTTCCCGGAACTCTGGCGGCTCGCCGCTTCGGTGCCCGGCAGGCCGACCATGATCAGCTCGGCGGCGCCCCACGGCGTCTGCTCGACCATCTTGTAGCCCATGTTGCGCAGGATCGCGAGCGTGTCGGGCGACAGGCCGTAGGTTTCGTAGTAGACCTCGTCGGGCAGCCACTGGTGGTGGATGCGCGGCGCGGTGACCGCGTCCTGCGGCGTCATCCCGTAGTCGATCACGTTCAGCACCGTCTGCAGCGTGATCGTGATGATGCGCGAGCCACCCGGCGAGCCGACCACCATGAACACCTTGCCGTCCTTCTTCACGATGGTCGGCGCCATCGACGACAGCGGACGCTTGCCCGGCGCGATCGAGTTGCGCGTGCCCTGCACGAGGCCGAACAGGTTCTGCGCGCCGACCTTCACGGTGAAGTCGTCCATCTCGTCGTTCAGGAAGAAGCCCGTGCCCGGCGCGATGACCACGGCGCCGAAGCGGCCGTTGACCGTGTAGGTCGTCGACACCGCGTTGCCGTCATGGTCGATGATCGAGTAATGCGTCGTCTCCGGCTTCTCGTGCACGCCGACGCCCGGCTGCACATCGACCGACGGCGTGGCCGTATCCGAATGGATGCTCTTGCGGATCTGCGCCGCGTATTCCTTGCTCGTCAGCTTCGCGACCGGGTTGTCGATGAAGTTCGGGTCGCCGAGCAGCGTGTTGCGGTCTTCGTATGCGTGGCGCATCGCTTCGGTCATGTAGTGCACCGCCGCGGCCGAATGGTAGCCAAGCTTGCGCATGTCATACCCTTCGAGGATGTTCAGCGTCTCGCACATCGTCACGCCACCCGAGCTCGGCGGCGGCGCCGACACGAACTCGTAGCCGCGATACGTGCACGTCAGCGGCGCGATGTCCTGCGCACGGTACGACGCGAAGTCGGCCGCCGTGATCAGGCCACCGCCCTTCCTGGCCGCCGCCTCGACGATCTTCGGGATCTCGCCGTGATAGAACGCGTCGGGCCCCTGCTCCGCGATGCGCTCGAGCGTGCGGGCCAGGTCCTTCTGCACCAGGCGATCGCCCGGCTGCAGCGGCGAGCCGTCCGGCCGCAGGAAGATGCGGGCCGCATCCGGGTCCTTCTTGAAGCGGTCGATCGTCGTGTCGAGGATGTCCGTATCACCACGCGTCAGCACGAAGCCGTCGCGCGCGAGCCGGATCGCCGGCTCCATCACCTGCTTGCGCGTCAGCTTGCCGTACTTGCGCTGCGCGAGATCGAGGCCGGCAACCGTGCCCGGCACGCCGACCGCGCGATAGCCGTACAGGCTGTCGTCGGGAATGACGTTGCCCTTCGCATCGAGATACATGTTCGCGGAAGCCGCAGCCGGTGCGGTTTCGCGGAAATTGATGAAGCGGTCGCGGCCGTCAGCCAAATGCACGGTCATGAAGCCGCCGCCGCCGATGTTGCCGCAGCACGGATTGGTCACCGCTTGCGCGTAGCCGACCGCCACCGCCGCGTCCACCGCGTTGCCGCCTTCCTTCAGGATGTCGACGCCGATCTGCGACGCGAAATGCTGCGACGAAACGACCATGCCGTTCTTCGCTTCGACCGCGGGGTCCGACGCGGCGAACGCGCACACGCTCATGGCCGACAACAGGGTGAGTACTACGAGCCGCCTCATGACGGGATCCTCCAGACAAATAAACCGGGCCAGGCCGGGATGCGCCGTCGCATCGTCGCGTGTCGGCGCCGCCAATCCGGCATGTAATAAACAATACATCCCGGCGAGGCCGCGATCATAGCACTCGCTTTTTTTCGCTAAAACCTAGGGTTATCACTGAATTTATTGCCACTGTGACCAAGGCCACATTTCGATGTATGTTTGTTTTATTACATAAAATGAGGCGTCGGGCGATCGCGTGATGCGTCCCTCTAATTTAGAGCCGCTGACGGCCTGCCGCGCGTCGATCGGCTAACATGCGTGGAGTCGCCGGCAGACATCCGTCTGCCGTTTGTCATTCAGATCAGAGAGCTGGAGTGCCCGATGGGGACGAGCATCAGGGCGTTGCTGTTATCCCAGATGGATAGCTTCACGCCGTCGGAACAGAAGGTCGCGCAGGCATTGCTGGACCGCTACCCGAGCCTCGGGCTCGGGCCGATTGCGAGCTTTGCCAAACAGGCTGAAGTGAGCGATCCGACCGTGTTTCGCTTCGTCGTCCGGATCGGCTTTCCGAATTACTCGTCGTTCCAGCAGGCGCTGTACGGCGAGATCGACACGGCGATGAATTCGCCGCTCGCACGGATGGATGCGTTCCACTCGTCCGCGGGCCTGCGCGACAGCCATGCGGCGATTTTCCAGCGACTGTCCGAGTCGCTGGCCACTACGATCGAAGGGCTCGATGCGGCGGCGTTCGACGCCGCGGTGGCGTTGCTGGCCAATCCGGATGTGCGTGTCTTCTGCGGCGGCGGGCGTTACACGGCGCCGCTCGCGTCGCTGTTTTCATTCACCCTCGCGTACGCGCGGCCACATGTTCAGTATGTCGAACCGAATGTGAACCTTGCGTCGGTCGCGCTGGCGGACATGGGGCCCGGCGACGTGCTCGTCATCTTCGATTTTCGCCGTTATCAGCGGGACAGCATCCGGTTCGCGCAGGCCGCGCATCGACTCGGTGCGCGCGTGTTGCTGATCACGGACGAATGGCACTCGCCTATCGGCGAGTTCGCGGAGATCGTGCTGCGCATCCGGGGGCAGCCGTTCGCGATGCTACAAACCAACGTGCCGGCGCTCGCGCTCGCCGAAGCACTCGTGATCGGCGTGACGAACCAGCTGCCGGAACTGGCGCGGCAGCGGATGGAGAAGATCGAGCATCTCAACTCTGGGGGGAGCGAGCCGGATATCAGTCAGCGGGATTTGCCCGAATGACGATAGCTCGCCATTCGGGCGCAGGCTTCAGCTCTCGACATCCTCGAGACTGAACACCTCGGTCTTGTCGTTATACGAGAACACTTCCCCGTAACGCCCCCAGTCGATCACCGCGTCGAGCGTTTCCTCGGCCGCTTCATCGGACAGGAAATCCTCCAGCTCCTGCTCGAAGCGCACGCGCGGCGCGCGATGGCCCGGGCGCTCGTTCAACACCTTCCGAATCCGCGCGGCGAGCGGCACGTGCTTCAGCAGGTGGTCCGCGAACATCAGCTTGCGCTCCTGCGTGCCGAATTCCGCGAACACGCGCGCGGGCGGCGTCAGGAACACGTCCCCTTCGCGCACGTCCGCGAAGCCGAGGTACTGCAGCACTTCGGCGATCGGGAACAGTTCGTCGACCTCGAGGTGCAGCGTGCGCGCGATTTCCGGCATGTCCGCGCGGCCGTGGTACGGCGCCATCGCGAGCGTCTCGATCAGGCCGGCCATCAGGTTGGTCGACACGCGCGGCATCCAGCTGCCGAGCTCCAGCCCCTTCTTCGTCGCCTCGTTGGTCTGGCGCGCGGTCATCTTCGCGTAGATGTCGTCGACGAGCTTGCGGAAATCGGTGTCGAGACGATTGCGCGGATGCTTGAACGGCACCTTGATCTCGGCGATCACGCGGCCCGGGTTCGACGACAGCACGAGGATCCGGTCGCACATGAACACCGCTTCCTCGATGTTGTGCGTGACGATCAGCACCGACTTGATCGGCATGCGGCCCTGCGTCCACAGGTCGAGCAGGTCGGTACGCAGCGTTTCGGCCGTCAGCACGTCGAGTGCGGAGAACGGCTCGTCCATCAGCAGGATCGTCGGATCGACGACGAGCGCACGCGCAAAGCCCACGCGCTGACGCATGCCGCCCGACAACTCGCGCGGGTACGCGTTTTCGAAGCCGTCGAGACCGATCAGGTCGATCGCGGCGAGCGCACGTTCGCGTCGCTCGCGTGCGCCGACGCCGAGCGCTTCAAGGCCGGCTTCCACGTTCTGCAGCACGGTGAGCCACGGGAACAGCGCGAAGGTCTGGAACACCATCGCGACTCCTTCGGCCGGGCCGTCCAGCGGCTTGCCGAGATAGGTCACTTCGCCGCCGGTCGGCTCGATCAGGCCGGCGATGATCCGCAGCAGCGTCGACTTGCCCGAGCCGGAGCGGCCGAGCAGCCCGACGATCTCGCCTTCGCGCAGCGACAGGTTCGCATCGTCGAGCACGAGCAGTTCGCCCTGCGACTTGTTGAAGCCGCGGTTCACGTGCTCCACGCGCAGGATTTCATCGCCGAGGCGCGGCGGCTGCAGCGGCTGGTTCGTCTTGACGGGGGCGTTGATAACGTTCGAATTTTGCATCGCGCTTACTCTCAATCGAGACGGAGCCGGGATTCCGCATAGGCGTACATCGGACGCCACAGCAGACGGTTGAACAGGGTAACGAACAGGGACATCACGGCGATGCCCAGGATGATCTTCGGGAAATCGCCGGCGGCGGTGGTCTGCGCGATGTACGCGCCGAGGCCGTGAGCAACGACCTTCGTGTCGCCCCACTGCACGAACTCGGACACGATGCTCGCGTTCCACGCGCCGCCCGATGCGGTGATCGCACCGGTCACGTAGTACGGGAAGATGCCGGGCAGGATCGCCTGCCGCCACCACTGCCAGCCGCGGATCCGGAAATTCTTCGTCGCTTCCTTGTAGTCGTTCGGATAGGACATCGCACCGGCGATCACGTTGAACAGGATGTACCACTGCGTGCCGAGCACGATCAGCGGCGACAGCCAGATGTCCGCATTCAGGTGGAAGTGAACGATCACGATCACGAACACCGGGAACAGCAGGTTCGCCGGGAACGCGGCGAGAAACTGCGCGAGCGGCTGGATCTTCTCGGCCAGCGCCGGGCGCAGCCCGATCAGCACGCCGAGCGGCACCCAGATCACCGATGCGATCGCGATCAGCACCAGCACGCGCAGCAGCGTGATGAGCCCGAGCACGAGCACGTGCCCGACTTCGCCCATCGTCACACCGGTCGCGACGAACGTGACGACGCGCCACACGACGTACACCGTCAGCAGGATCACGAACGTACCCCACACGATGTCGCCGATGCGCGACGACCTGCGCGACGACGCGCCGCGCGCACGCACGCCCTTCATCGACGGAAAGCGCAGCGGAATCCGCGCGGCCTGCGACAGCAGCCAGCCGGCCGGCACGAGCAGCTGATGGATCAGGTGCGTGCGACGCATCATGTCGAGCAGCCAGGATTGCGGCGCATCGCCCGACGCGGTGTTTTCCATCCGGAACTTGTCGGCCCACGCGACGAGCGGACGGAACAGGAACTGGTCATAGGCGAGGATCACGACCGACATCGCGACGATCACCCAGCCGACCGCGGCGAGGTTCTTGTCGGAGATCGCCTGCGCGAGATACGCCCCGATGCCCGGCAGCGTGATGGTCTGGTTGCCGACGGTGATCGCTTCCGACGCGACGACGAAGAACCAGCCGCCCGACATCGACATCATCATGTTCCAGATCAGGCCCGGCATCGAGAACGGCACTTCGAGCTTCCAGAAGCGTTGCCACGGCGTCAGGTGAAAGCCGCGCGACACTTCGCTCAGGTCGCGCGGCACCGTGCGCAGCGACTGGTAGAAGCTGAACGTCATGTTCCACGCCTGGCTCGTGAAGATCGCGAAGATCGCCGCGAGCTCCGCACCGAGCACGCGGCCCGGAAACAGCGCGAGGAAGAACGTGACGGTAAACGAGATGTAGCCGAGCACCGGCACCGACTGCAGGATGTCGAGGATCGGAATCAGCACCATGCCGGCGCGGCGGCTTTTCGCGGCGAGCGTGCCGTAGACGAGCGTGAACACGAGCGACGCAACCATCGCGGCAAGCATCCGCAGCGTGGTGCGCAACGCGTATTCGGGCAGGTTCGACGGATCGAGCGAGATCTTCTGCGTCTGCAGCACACCGATCGGCGCCATCGTCTGGTGGAAGCCGACGATCGCCATCGCGAGCAGGCAGATGATCAGCGGAAACGCGACGGCATCCCAGCGGTTGGGCAGCACGCGCCACGCCGAAGCGTTCGCGGTGCGGTTCGGATCGAAACTGATATCCATCGGTAGCGTCTTGTGTTGAATTGAAAATCGATGGGACCGGCCGCGCATCGCGCGGCCGGACGTCGCGCCCCCCGGCGCGGGTCAGAACAGTCCGTGCAGCACCCAGTACAGGCCGGCCGACAGCGCGATCGATGCGGGCAGCGTGAGCACCCACGCAAGCACGAGGTTGCGCACCGTATCCCAGCGCAGGCCCGAGCCGCTCGCCGTCATCGTGCCGGCCACGCCAGACGCCAGCACGTGCGTCGTCGATACCGGCAGCCCGTATGCGTCGGCCATCCCGATCGTCAGCATCGCGACGGCCTCGGCCGATGCGCCCTGCCCGTAGGTGAGATGCGACTTGCCGATCTTCTCGCCGACCGTCACGACGATCCGCTTCCAGCCGACCATCGTGCCGAGGCCGAGCGCGATCGCGACCGCGACCTTCACCCAGGTCGGGATGAATTTCGTCGCGCGGTCCATCTGCTTCTTGAACGCTTCGAGCGCGCTCGCGTCCTCGACCGAGAACGCCGGCGCCTTCGCCTTCTCCATCAGCCGGATCGCCTCGGACGCGACGTACATGTTGTTGCGCACGTTGTCGACGAGGTTCTGCGGCACGCTCGAGATGCCGCCGGCCTGTGCGACCTGGTCGGCGATCGTGTCGGTGAGCTTGCCCAGTGCCGGGACCGTCGCGGGCGTCAGCTTGTGCGTTCGCACGTACGCCTCGACGTCGGCGCGCGGGTCGGCCGACTGCGCGGCCGGGTCCGCATACTTGACGAGCGTCGTCGACGCGTGGCGCGCCACCGCGACGAACGTGCTCGTCTGGTCCGGCGTCACGGCCTTGTTCAGCGCGTACGCGGTCGGCATCACGCCGATCAGGATCAGCATGATCAGCCCCATGCCCTTCTGCCCGTCGTTCGACCCGTGTGCGAACGACACGCCCGTGCAGGTGAGGATCAGCAGCAGGCGGATCCAGAACGGCGGCGGCTTGTTGCCCTTCGGCTCCTGGTACAGCGCCGGCACGCGCACGAGCGCCTTCAACAGCAGCAGCACGAGCGCGGACAGCACGAAGCCGATCAGCGGCGAGAACAGCAGCGCCTTGCCGACGCCGAGCGCCTGGTTCCAGTCGACACCGCTCGTGGCCGACGGGCCGCTGACGATCTGGTTCATCAGGCCGACGCCGATGATCGAGCCGACGAGCGTGTGCGAGCTCGACGACGGCAGCCCGAAATACCAGGTCGCGAGGTTCCACGTGACGGCCGCGATCAGCAGCGAGAACACCATCGCGAAGCCCGAGCCGCTGCCCACCTGCAGGATCAGCTCGACCGGCAGCAACTGCAGGATGCCGAACGCGACGGCGCCGCTCGACACGAGCACGCCGAACAGGTTCCAGAGGCCCGACCAGACGACGGCCAGATGCGGGTCGAGCGAATGCGTGTAGATGACGGTCGCGACCGCATTCGCGGTGTCGTGGAAGCCGTTGACGAACTCGAAGCCGAGTGCGATCAGCAGCGCGACGATCAGCAGCAGGAACGGGAGGACCGAGCTTTCCTTGACGGGACTGAGGTCGGCGCTGAGATGGATGCCGACGTAGACGATGCCGCAGGCAATGATCAGAAAAAACAGCGCGAGGCTGATGGTGCGCGTGCGGTTGCTGACCGCACCGCTGGTTTCCGTTGCCGCGAGATTCGGCATGAAGGGGCTCCGGAGAGGTGACTCGGAGTGGCAGGCTATCGGTCGGTCGTGACGTAAATGTGACGTGTCACTTACAAGACATTGACAGGTCATCCTTCAAAAAACCTGCACCGCCGCGCAAGCCGCAAACACGGGTGTTCGACCTTGTAACGCACGGGAATAAATCCGCCGCTGCGCCGGTATGGCACGCGAAGGCGCCGGTTTATTCCAGGACGATCCGGCCGTCCGGTTTCGTCACACGAATGCGAGGCTCACATGTCTTCATCGACCCCCACCAACCCGTCGCGCCGCAAGGCCCTGCAGTGCATGGCCTTCGGCGGCCTCGGCACGCTGTTCACGCTGTCGGGCGGCATCCTGACGCCGTTCGACCTCGCGCTCGCGCAGACCGGCGACGCGCTCCCGGCCAACGCGGGCCGCCCGCTGTTCGTGCAGGTCAGCGACACGCACATCGGCTTCAACAAGGAGGCGAACCCCGACGTGTCGGCCACGCTGAAGCAGACGATCGACCTCGTCAACGGCATGCCGGCGATGCCCGCGCTGGCCATCCATACCGGCGACATCACGCACCTGTCCAAGCCCGAGGAGTTCGATCACGCGTCGCAGTTGCTCTCCGCGCTGCGCGTGCCGGAACTGCATACGGTGCCCGGCGAGCACGACGTCACCGACGGTTCGGGCGCCGAATATTTCGGCCGGTTCGGCAAGGCGTCGGACAACCGCGGGTATTACAGCTTCGATCACGCGGGCGTGCACTTCATCGGCCTCGTCAACGTGATGCACTTCAAGCCGAACGGGCTCGGCAGCTTCGGCGACGACCAGCTCGCGTGGCTCGCGCAGGATCTCAAGGGCCGCTCGTCGAGCACGCCGATCGTCGTGTTCTCGCACATGCCGATGTGGACCATCTACGAGCCGTGGGGCTGGGGCACCGGCGACGCGCCGCAGACGATGACGCTGCTGCGCCGCTTCGGCTCGGTCACCGTATTGAACGGGCACATCCATCAGATCGTGTCGAAGGTCGAGGGCAACGTGACGTTCCACACCGCGCGCTCCACCGCGTTCCCGCAGCCGACGGCGGGCAACGGCCCGGGCCCCGTGCCGCTCACCGTACCGCGCGACCGGCTGCCGTCGATGCTCGGCGTGACGACCGTCGAATTCGCCGGCCATCCGGTCGCGTCGTCGCTGCGCGATGCGACGCTGGCCTGACGCACCGAACCCAAAGGAGACCGACATGACCCGCTTCAAGCACGCTCGCATCCTCGCGGCCCTGATCGCGAGCGCAGCCACCACCGCCCCGCTCGCCGCGTTCGCGCAAGGCCCGGACGCCACGCTCGTGACGATCCACAACTTCATGTTTTCGCCGATGTCGACCACGATCAAGGCCGGCACGACGATCACGTGGAAGAACCTCGACGGAGAGCCGCACACGGTCGTCAACGATGCCGGCATCTTTCACTCGAGCGCACTCGACCAGAACGATACGTACTCGTTCCGCTTCGACAAGCCGGGCGTCTACAAGGTGTTCTGCGGGATTCACCCGTACATGAAGGAGACCATCACGGTCGAATGACGCGGCGCACGACACAACACGCGGACGAATGGCGGACGGCGGGCCGCCTACAATGCCCCCATCCCATTCGCCCGCGTGGCCGACGGAGCCGCTCATGCCCAGGATCGACCTCAGCGCCGTACCCGAACGCCGCGGCAGCGGCTATCCGCAACCGTTCGACGCACCGTGCGCGCAGCGCATCCGCCAGCGCGTCGGCGACGCAGGCGGGCTGCGCGATGTCGGCGTCAACCTGATGCGCGTGCCGCCGGGCGGCTGGTCGAGCCAACGCCACTGGCACTCCGGCGAAGACGAATTCGTCTACGTGCTCGAAGGTGAACTCGTGCTGATCGAGGACGGCGGCGAAACCGTGCTGCGCGCCGGCGACTGCGCGGCGTTCCCGAAAGACTCGGGCAACGGCCATCACCTGGTCAACCGGTCGGATGCGGTTGCCGTGTATCTCGAGGTCGGCTCGCGCTCGCCGGACGACGTGATCACCTGCCCGGACATCGACATGATGAGCCCGAGCCGCGACGGCCGGTTTCTGCACAAGGACGGCACGCCGTACCCGGACGCGTGACGCCGGCTGTTCATGCCGGTGGATGCGCGGCCCCAAACGGCGCGATTCGCCGCATGCAAGCGCCCTACCCCGAACGCACTTGAGGGTCGGAAGCGACTGACGAAGCACATGCAGCCGCCCGTTGCACTGCGGGCCGCCCTCCGCCGCCGATCGCCTAAACTGAATCGATCCGTTCGGATCAGACCCACCGTCACACGCAGCGAGGCCAGCCATGACCGCGAGCCAGCCGGCACGCATGGATCTCCCCGGGCAAGTGGTGCTCGTCCTCCAGGGCGGCGGCGCACTGGGCGCGTTCCAGCTCGGCGTCTTTCAGGCGATGGACGAAGCCGGTATCCGGCCCGACTGGGTGGTCGGCACGTCGATCGGCGCGATCAACGCGGCGCTGATCGCCGGCAACCCGCCGGCGTTGCGCTACGAGAAACTGTCGGCATTCTGGCGCCGTGTGACCGAACGGACCCGATTCGACACCGCGCCGCTGCTGCCCGGCTGGGACCGGACGCTGGCCGAGCTGATGATCATCGGCGGCGGCATCGCGGGATTCTTCCAGCCCAATCCGGCATCGTGGCTCGGGCCGATGGTTCGCCTCGGCGTCGATCGCGCGTCGTATTACCGGATCGCGCCGCTGCGCGACACGCTCATGTCGCTGATCGATCCCGACCTGCTGAACGCGGGCCATCCGCGCCTGACCGTCAGCGCGGTCAATGCGTGTACGGGCACGATGCGCTATTTCGATTCGCGCGACACACGGCTCGGGATCGAGCACATCATGAGTTCGGGCGCGCTGCCGCCCGCGTTCCCGGCGATACGGATCGACGGCGAACCGTACTGGGATGGCGGCGTGTATTCGAACACGCCGGTCGAGGTCGTGCTCGACGACAACCCGCGCCGCAGCTCGATCATCTTCTCCGTCCAGATGTGGAACCCGGCCGGCCCCGAACCCGAGAGCATCTGGCAGGTGTCGGAGCGGCAGAAGGACATCCAGTATGCGAGCCGCACCGACAGCCACATCGCGCGCCAGCAGCAGATCCACCGGCTGCGCCACGTGATCCGCGAACTGGCCCGGCACGTGCCGGAAGCCGAACGTGCGTCGCCGGCCGTGCGCCGGCTCGCCGCGTGGGGTTGCGAAACCACGATGCACCTGGTCAAGCTCGCGGCGCCGCGGCTCGCCGGCGACAATCAGCTGAAGGACATCGATTTCACGCCGGACGGCATCGCCGCCCGCCGGCAGGCCGGCTACGACGCCGCGCAACGGGCCATCGCGGCACGTCCGTGGGACACGCCGACGGACCCGACCGAAGGCCTGACGGTATTCGACGCCAGCGCGCCGCCCATTTCGGAAAACCCGGCATGACACGCGGCCCCGCAACCGTGCGCCGACAGCACCGGCACGATCACGCGCGATCGGCCTGAAGCCGGGCACGGCCGGCCGCATTCACCTCGACCATCGCCACGCCGTCACGCGCGGGGCGCCGCACCACGTAGCCGCGCGCGCAGGCTTCCTCCCACACCGGCAAGCGCGGGCACGACGTGCGCCACGCATCGATCACTTCGTCATAGGGCCGCCCGGCAGGCCCGATCCATTCGAGCAGGTCGAGGATCAGCGGCTCGATCGACGCCGTTTCGCGCTCGAGCACGTCCGGATTGACCACGTGGATCGGCTGCCCGGCCGCATAGGCCACGATCTGGTCGAACACATCCGAAAACTGCGTCTCGTATTCGTCCTCGGTCACGTAACCGATATGCGGCGTACACACGACATTGGGCAACCGCAGCAGCGGATGCCGCGGGTCGCGCAACGGCTCCGTCTCGTAGACGTCCACCGCCGCCATCCCGGGCCGGCCGGCCTGCAACGCCGCTTCGAGCGCGCCCGGTACGACGAGGCCTGCCCGGCTCGTGTTCACCAGCAGCGCGCCCGGCTTCATCCGGCCCAGATCCTCGGCCGTCACGATGCCGCGCGTGGCCGGCACGAGCCGCATGTGCAGCGAAAGCACGTCGCAGGTTTCGAAGAAGGTGGGCTTGTCCGGCGCCGTGTTCCACCCGTCGTCGCGCGCACGCTGCAGCGACGCTTCGCGCGCCCAGATCACTACATTCATTCCGAACGCGGCGCCATACCGGGCGACCTCCGCACCGATCCGGCCATAGCCGTAGATTCCCAGCGTGCGCCCGCGCAACGTCCGCCCGACGCCGATCTGCCAGTCGCCGGCCTGCAGCGCGCGCATCTGCTGCGGAATCCGGCGCATCGCGGCAAGCACGAGGCCCCATGTGAGCTCGGCGGCCGCATAGGAAGGCGTGCCCGCATGCTGGTTCGACGACACGATCACGCCGTGCGCTGTGCACGCGTCGATGTCGATATGCGGATAGACGCTGCGCTGGCTGATCAGCCGCAGCTTCGGCAGCCGCGCAATCAGCGGTGCGCGAATCTGCGTGCGCTCGCGGATCAGCACCAGCACTTCCGTGTCGCGCAGGCGTTCGGCCAGCGCGTCGACGTCCTGCACGTGATCGTTCCAGATCGTGACCGCGTGCCCGTCCAGCTTGCGAAAGCACGGCAGCGTGCGCAGCGTGCCGAAATAATCGTCGAGGATCGTGATGTTCATGGGGGCGCTCCTGGCAACGCCGTCATCCTGAACCGGGAGTGCTTCGCAGGGAAATGAATTTATCTTGCCGATTCCTGCATTTTTCTGATCGATCGATTTCCGCCGTGCACGCACCTCGCACGCGCACTCACTGCCCTGCCGAGCGCATGTCCGATGCCGTACCGGCAACGACCGGACACGATGGCGGCAATGCCTGCCCGAACAGCACGGCCAGCCCGCAAGCGGACGTGAACATGCCGAGACCGTCATGCCCGACGCCCGGCACTTCGACGACCTGCTGCGCGAGATCGTCAGGATGCCGCTTCTTCAGGTAGTCGAAATACGCGAGCCCGCGCGCGAGCCGGTACGGGCCCTGCGCCATGGCCGCGCACGAGCGGTCGATGAAGTGGGTGTAAGGGTTCGTGTCGGCCTGGCCGAGCAGGTACACGACATGACGCTCGACATAGCGTGTTTCGAGATCGCGCACGTCCTGCGACGCGACATAAGGCGGCGCCGACTTCAACCCGTATTTCCACTCCGTCGCGCTCGGGCAGGTTCCGCCTGCGATCGCCTGCCCATCCGGCCGCTCGTCGTCGAAATACAGGTAGCTCGACGGGTTCGCCACCACATAACGCACCGCAATGCCGGCCCGCTCCAGCGCATCGCCTTCGTGCCCGGCCACTGCATAGCGCTGCAGCAACTGCGCGCCGGCCGAATGGCCGATCACGACCACGGTCGACAACGCGGGATACAGGCTGCGGTCGGCGAAATGCGCGAGCAATGCGTCGAGCGCCGTGAACGAACTGATCGGCCCCGGCTGACGGGCCGCTTCGCCGCCCTTCCATCCTTCCTGCGTCCACGCCAGCGTTTGCACGGGCAACGAAAACGCGCGCGTGTCGGCGCGGGTCAGGAACTGAGGCGCGACGACCATCGTGCCCTTCCCGGCCGCACCGGCCTTTTCGACGACCTTGAGCCCCGATGCGTAGTACGCGTCGGCATTGCGCAGCGTGCCGTGAATCACGATGAAGACGCGTGTGACGTCGGGTGCGGCCTGGTCGAGCGGACGATCGGCGTAGACGGGCAGCACCCCGCCGCCCTGTGGCGTATCGACGGCCACGCGCTGGCCGGCGACGGCCTTGACCGGCGCCTCGAGGCGTTCGCGCTGCGTGGGGGTGGCGGCTTCGGCCGGACGCGCGCCGCCCGGCACGCCGAGCACGGCACAAGCGGCCGCGAGCGCAATGGCGGATGACAGGGTTCGGGCGGCCGGCAGCACGCGCGACGACCGGAGGCTGGCGAAGGCAACGGAAACGAGTGACATGGCGACGGATCGAGTGGCAGGTATGACTTTAACGGCGATGGTCGCAGAATCCGTCGCGCGCCGCCGGATCGTTACGGGAAACGGTTCATTCGGCCGGTTCCACATCGCATCCGGTTGCCCCGCATGGCCGGGATGGCCGCCCGCCGCCGGTGGGCCGATCGCACTGCCCTGGAAGAGGATCGTCAGGATCATCGACATCCCGACGATCGACAGGCTCGCGGCGCGTCAGCCCGACGCTCCGGACGGATCGCGCTGCATCCGTTGCACGATCGCGTCCAGCTCGCCGATATGCGCGACCACCGCCTGCTTGCCCGCGCGTGCCCATCCGTCGAACGACGTCATCCCGCTCACCGCACCGACGAACGCCACGCCGGCGCGCTCGGCCGCCTGCGCGTCCACCGCGTGGTCGCCCACGTAGATCGCCGAACCGGCCGGCAAGCCCAGCCGCGCCAGCGCCAGCACGAGCCCTTCGGGATCGGGCTTGTGACGCTGCACGTCTTCCCCGCCGATCAGCACGTCGACGAGCGACTGCATTTCATTCAGCGCAAGGATCGCCTCGATCCGGTAGCGGAACTTCGACGACACGATCGCGACTGCGAGACCCTGCTCGCGCAGACGCGTGAGCAGTGACGGCACCTCGGGATAGATGCGCGTGCCGTGCACCATGATCTCGTCGGCACGGGCCACGAAGTGACGCGCAAACGCATCGGCCCGCGCCGGCTCGGTTTCGCCCGTCAACGAGCGGAACATCTCGTGCAGCGGCAGCCCGATCACGGCACCGATCTGCGCCGGCGTCGCGCCGGCGGCATCCAGCTGATGCAACGCGTATTCCGTGCACTCGACGATCGCGGCGGACGAATCCGCCAGCGTCAGGTCGAAATCGAAGATGACAGCCCGAACCGACATGAAAGGACTCCGCAATCAAAAGAGGCTCGCGCACGATGCGCGAACCGGCATGGCATTACGATGCGCACCCGCGTTCTGATCGTGTCGATCGCTCAGCGTTCCTGACCGGATTGCTCGCGATCGGCCGCGTCGAACCCGTCCGGGTCGCGCTTCGCCCATTGTTTTGCCCACCCCAGCAACGGCTGCAGCGACGCCTCGAGCCGCCGGCCTTCGGCGGTCATGCAGTAGCCGCCCTCGCCATGCTCGACGAGGCCCGACGCCTTGAGCTCGGCCAGCCGCGTGTTGAGCAGGCGCGCATTCGTTTCGCAGGCTTCCTGCAGTGCGCGGAATGTGAGCGGCTCGCCGTGCAGCTCCCACAGGATGCGCAGCGTGGTGCGCCGCCCGAGCAGATCCAGCACGACCATGATGGGTCGTCCCGTCTTCGATCCGCGAACGCGTTGTCCGATTTTTGGCGTGGTCATGCTGTACTTTTTAAAGCATCCATCGCGTGACGTCAACGAATCGATGCGATGTCGTGAGCATGCCGCATCGCAGCGTCGAGGGGATTTTCATCCCTCTTGCTTTACTTTTTAAAGCACGCCACCTACGCTACCGACTCCGCCATCGGCGATTGCGAGCAGTCGCACGCACCCGCCATGAGCACGAGCACGAAGGAGTTCACATGACTCAGCGTATCGCATGCGCAGTGCCGCCGTTCGCCCCCGACATCGCCGCGTCGCTCGACCGGATCATGCGCGGCCGCCCGCCGTTGCGCCTCTTCACCACGCTGGCGCGCGACGCACGCCTGTTCACGAAGTTCTTCGCCGCCGGCCTGCTGGACAAAGGCCACCTCGACATCCGGCAACGCGAGATCGTCATCGACCGCACGACCGCGCTGTGCCGGTCCGAATATGAATGGGGCGTGCACATCTCCGTGTTTTCGACGGCCGCGGGATTGAACAGCGAACAGATTCGCTCGCTGGCCCGCGGCTCGGCCGACGATGCATGCTGGAGCAATGAGGACCGGTTGCTGATCCGGCTGTGCGACACACTGCATCGGCAGTGCGACATCGACGACGACCTGTGGCAGGCATTGCGCCCGCATTTCAGCGACGAGGCGCTGCTCGAACTGCTGATGCTCGCGGGCTTCTACCGGACCGTCAGCTACCTCGCGAACGGGCTGCGCCTGCCGCCGGAACCGGGCGCCGCGCGATTCCCGTCATGAACCGCGCCCCGGCTGCGCGGCGGCAATTCATGCGTCACGATTCGCCGCGCCGCGCGCGCGTCTTCTCGAGCCGCCAGTGCATGACCTCGTCCGCGCCGGGCCCGGCCTCCACGCGCAGGTCCGGCAGGTCGATCGGGCTGCCCGTCTCGGCATCGACCACCGCCAGCCGCACCGCATGCCCCGAGCGCGCCTCCATGAAACGCAGCGGCGGCGCCTTCGATTCCGCCTGCCCCCACGCATCGCCGACCTGCGCGAGCGCCATCAGCACGATGCCGATGTCGCGGCCGCGCGGCGTCAGATGGTATTCGTACCGGTCGGGGCGCGACTGATACAACCGGCGCTCGATCAGCCCCCTGCCTTCGAGCGCCTTCAGCCGGTCCGACAGCGTCGCATGGGTCACGCCCGTGGACTGGCGCAGATCGTCGTAACGCGCCAGACCGAGCGCCAGATCGCGCACGATCAGCGTGCTCCATCGATCGCCGAGCGCGTCGAGCACGCTGGCGATCGAACAGGTCATGCCGTCAAAACTCTTGGATTTCATCGCGAATCACCTTTCCTGACTTCGACGCGCAGCCCATGTCGGCGCGCGCGGCGGTAATCGTATCGCATCCGGCAACGCTTGACGGCGCGTCGCCCGCCACTTACTCTGATAATAAGAGTTACGAGAAACCTTGTCAGTCCAATCCGTGGAGGCTTGAACATGCAGCAAGAAGATCGAGGCGTGATCGTCGTCACCGGCGCGTCATCGGGTATCGGCGCCGTCTATGCGGACCGTCTCGCCGCTCGCGGCTACGACCTGATCCTGGTTGCGCGCCGACGCGACCGACTCGCGGCACTCGCCGACCGGCTCCGGTCCGCATATGGCTGCAATGCGAAGGCTGTCGCCGCCGACCTGTCGAGCCACGACGGCGTCGCGCAGGTAGAGGCGCTGATCGACGGCACCGTCGAGTTCGCCGGCATCGTCAACGCCGCCGGCGTCGGTGCACTGGGCCTGTCGGCATCGGTCGACCCGGCCGCCGTCGACGCGATGATCCGGGTCAACGTACTCGCGCTGACCCGGCTCTCGCTCGCGGCCGCGCGCCGCTGCAGTGCAGCCGGACGCGGCACGATCGTGAACATCGGGTCGATCGTCACGCTGATGCCCGTACCCGGCGCGGGCGGATACAGCGGCTCGAAAGCGTACGTGCTCAATTTCACGCGTTCGCTGCACGCCGAGCTCGCGCCGCGCGGCATCGCGGTTCAGGCCGTCATGCCGGGGCCGGTGCGTACGGAGTTTTTCGGCAACGCAGCCGCGCCGTTCCCGGATTCGCTGTTCATGTCGCCTGAAACCCTCGTCGACACCGCGCTGCACGCACTGGATCACGAGGAATCCGTGTGCTTTCCGACGCTCCACGATCTCGGCGCCTGGCAACAGTTCGACGGCGCGCGCAGCCACCTCCTTCACGCCGTCACGCGGGATGGCCAGCCCGCCGCGCGCTACAGCGCAATCTGAGGCCACACCTGCTCTCTTTCACGAACCGGGGAACACACATGCCACTCTGGAACATCTACCATCCCGAACACGCCTATACCGACACCGACAAGCTGGAGATCGCCGAGCGCATCGTCGGCTTCTACGACGGGTTTCTGCCGCGCTTTTACGTGAACGTGCTGTTCCAGCCGCTGCCGAGCGCATCGTTCCTGATCGGCGGCAAGCCGACCGACGACTTCGTGCGGATCCGGGTCGACCACATTGCGCGGCAGATCGAAGACCCCGCCGAGCAGGCGCGGTTCATGCAGCATGTCGGCCAGCGTCTCGCACCGTTCATCGGCGAGCGCGGCCTGCGCTGGGAAATCCATATCGGCGAAACGCCGTTCGGGCTGTGGACGATCGAGGGGCTGCGCCCGCCGCGGCCCGGCACGCCGGCCGATCTCAAGTGGCGCACGGAAAACCGGCCGTCGCCGTACTGAGCAACGGCGCCTCCCGGTGCCCGCAGCCTGACCCGGAAGCCCCCGGAGGCATCCCCGCGATTCGCGAATGGAGGCACTGCCATGATCACCGAAATCGTCTTCTTCAAGCTGCAGCCCGACGTCGACCTGCCCACGCTGCGGGCGCGCTATGAGGCGACTGCCGCGAAGTGGGCCGTGAACCCGGACCTGCTGCACAAGTGGTACTTCTACGACGCGGCAACGCACGAAGGCGGCGGCGTGTACGTGTGGCGCACGCGCGAAGCCGCCGCGCGTTGGCACGGCGACGAATACAAGGCGATGGTCGAGCGCGTGTACGGCTTTCCGCCCGTGATACGCGTGCTCGATACGGTCGCGCATGTCGATGCGACGCAGGGGCGGTACGAGATCGTGGGGAAGGCTCAGCCGGATTGAGGTGCCCCCCTGTCGAGTCGACCTGCAAAAGCGCGTCGAACCTTGTCACGCCGGTTCACCCGGCCGGGCTCCGGAAGGCAGGAAAGTCGACGACTTCCAGTCTCCCGGGCCCGGTCCGGACAAACGATCGATCCGACCGTCGGGTCTTTCATGCAGGACGCCGCCCTAGGCAGGAACTTCACGCGTCGCGCAATGCACGCCCCCGCCCCCTGACGCAATGCCGAGAATATCCACCTGAACGATATCCCGCGATCCCGCATACGGCTGGATCGCCGTCAGCGCGGCGGCATCGGCCGATGCGTCGTTGAACTTCGGCATGATGATCGCGCCATTGCATTTGTAGAAATTGATGTAGCCGGCCGCGAAGTTGGTTAGCTGCTTCTCGTTCAACGTCACGCCGTTCGAGGTTCCATAGTTGGCCGGCGTGGTCAGCTCGATCAACTGAAGCGTCCTTCCGCTTGCGTCCGTTTGATTGTTCAGGTGCTGCCAGTTGGCCTCGCTGAGCGCCCGCTCTCCCATCGAATTCGACGCGTCATAGCAGTACGCGACGACGCCGGGCGAAAGGAACTTCGCGTAGAAATCGACGTGCCCGTTCGTGATGTCGGTCTCGTTTGCCGGCGTGGACGCGCCACCTTGCCCGCCGGCTCCGCAGCCTTGCGGATAGATCGCCGTGCCGGGAATCCAGATGATCTTCTGCACGCCGAGCGTACGCTGCAGTTCCGCGAGCACCGTGTCCCGGGCAGTCGGCAGCAGGGTCGCGTTGCCAACGACCCCATCCGGCATATCGAACAGCTGCGGATTGCGGCTGACGTGCAGCACGGCGGATTCGGTCAGGATCGCCGTCG
This sequence comes from Burkholderia sp. Ac-20392, assembly GCF_017104585.1. NCBI lineage: Bacteria > Pseudomonadati > Pseudomonadota > Betaproteobacteria > Burkholderiales > Burkholderiaceae > Burkholderia > Burkholderia sp. Ac-20392. The sequence continues at coordinate 38,466 of NZ_JAAGPB010000012.1, read as the reverse complement.
CTTCCCCGTCGAATTCAATCGCCCCGCCCTCCAGCGTCAACGTACTTTGGATCAGCGTCGCGTTGTTTGCCTGCGCCATCCATCCGGCCAGCGTGCGATCGCTGCCGAACGGCTGGAAGAATTTGCCCGCCTTGGACCGGTTGCTGCCCGCCGCAACGTCAGGCGGCACCGTCATACCCGCATTGAGGTTCACGCCGTCCGTGTTCGCATTCCCCCAGCCGTTGAAGTTGAAGTTCACCGCGCACAACGCATTGCCATTGGCCGTATCCTTCACGAAGACACAGCCGGTATCGCGCGTCCACAGATCATCGAAGCCATTGACCAGCGCGATCAGGTTGACGCCACCCACGCCTGCTCCGCGTGCCAGATAGTTTGCGTGGATCGCCGGGTTCGCGCCGCTTGCCGTCGCCAGCAACGCCTGAGCGGCGCCCAGGTCGACCGGCAACACCAGCAGGTTGACCGGCTCGTAGGTGCCGATCGCCTTCGCGACGTCCATCAGATCGGCGCGAACCCGGTCGATGCCCGCATCCGTGCTCTGCGCGGTGAGCGGCGTCCAGATGCCTTCCGAACCCGACGCAAATGCCATGTACGTCGCCGTGTGCGGCGCATCCTCGCCCGGCAGCAGATATGCCGACGGATTGACCGCCTGACGCGTGGACGCGCGAATCGCCGCGGGATTCGCCGGCGCGTCCTCGCCGCCACATCCCGCCAGCGCACCTACCCACGACGCGCCGAGCAGCACCGCCGATCCCTTGATAAAACCGCGGCGGGTGAGCGGCGCGCGCCCGGTTTCCACACACGACAGCCTGGTACGTTTGTCTTTCATCGCATCTCCATGAGCTATGAGCCAACTGGGTGGGTCCGGCCGACGGGAATCCCCGTCGGCCGGCACGGCAGCGCGTCACGCGGCGCTAGAACGAGTAGATGAACTGCGTCGCGAGCAGGTCGTTGCTTTTGCTGTACGAGCCGTCGTTTCGCAGGAACACCTTGTTGTTGGCCCAGTCGTGTCGGTACTCGACCTTCACCGTGATCTGGGCGGTCGGGAAAAACAGCAGATCGAGCGCGACGTCCTGACGGTTCGAACCCTTGCACTGAAGGCCCATTCCACCGCTCGCCTGCGAATTGGCGAAACAGTCTGCGCCGATACCGAAGCCGTTGTACGGGTCGCGTCCCTGGCCATTCAGCGCGACACCGCCGCCACCGCCGCCGTTCTTGCTGTCGGCGAGGAAGTCGTAGCGGAGCGTCATGCCCATCCTGCCGACACCCGGCAAGCTGAACTTCCGATGCGCGAGCAACGACACGCCATACCATTGCGCCTGTCCGCCATTGAACGCGGCGTTCTGCTGCTGGCCGTAGTCGATTTCTGCGTTGTACTGAACGTCTGCAAGCTGATAAGTCAGATCGGCTTCCGAGAAGAAGAATGCGCCAAAGCCGCTCGGCGCCTGACCGCCAATGCCATAGCTCACGGCACCGGTTGCGGGGTTGACGGCACTCGGCAACGTCTGCCGGCCGATGTTGAACGACGCGCCGATATCGAGCGCACTGGACCACGCATAGTCGGCGCGTGCCGTGAATGACGGTATCTTGTTGCTGGTCGTGACCGGGTCGCCCAGCGCATTGGTTCCCGTTTGCGTAATGGCGCCATTGGTCCGGTACTGCTCGTTGCCCAGCAGGAACTTCCACGTCCAGCTGCCCTTCGTATAGTTCGCACCGAGGCCGACATAGCTGCCGGGATCGGAGAAGTCGTACAGCAGGTTGTGGGTCAGCGTGAGCATCTGATTCGACTGCTGCACTTCGTAGCCGCCGAAGCTGGACATCAGGCCCGCGACGAATGTCGTCGTGCCCGTGAGCGGAACACTGACGACTGCCGTATTCAGGATGTTGTTGCCGATCTGACCGCGCTCGTTCTGCATCAGCGTGATGCCGTTGCCTCGATTGGGCATCAGCGTGATTTCAGCGGATGGCGCCATCGGGCCGACACCGAAGGTCTTCTTGATGTCCAGGTACAGATCGCCGAACGTGCTGTTGAAGTAACCACCGGTATTCTCGTGATTCGCGAACAGGAATGACGAGCTGCCCTGCGCACGGTTGTACACGTAGGTCGGATCGATGTAGCCCGTCACCGAGAGACCGGCAATCGGCCCGGTATTCGCCGCGTCCTCGAGCGTGTTCACCTTCAGCTGCTGAACGGCAAGCTGTTGCTTCATGGCCGTGACGTCGTCGTTGGTGAGCGTCGCCTGCGCCTTGCCATAGCCGGGCGATGACGGATCGATCGGTGCAGGTGCAAGCTCGGCGGCTGCCGGCCGGTCCGGCGCGTGCGCCCGCAGTCCTGCCATCTCTTTCTGCAATACGTCGAGTTGCGCCTGCAATGCCCGGATCTGGTCCGACAAGGTGTCTGCTGCCGCGACGCCGGGCAGGCAGCCCGCCACCAGCAGACCAATCAGTTTTCTTCTCATACAGCGTCTCCGTGTTTTTTATCGTGGTTCATGCCGTCTGGGCCGGGCTGCCGCAAACCGGTCGTTTCGCGGGCGCGAGCACGAACGTCCCCGTGCGAGGCGCACAGGGCGGCTCACAAACTGGGTGGTGTTCGAGGAATGCGCCCGCTCGCTATCGGTGCAGGCAACCTGGCATGACTGCGGGTTCAGTCCGCGTGGCAACCGGCGCGTGCCGGCATCGCGCTGTTCGGCACGATCAGCGCCCCGCCTTCAATTGCGCCCAGAGGCGGTTCTCGAGACGGACGATTTCAATCGGCAACGGCTTCATCAGCGTCATCTTGCGCAACACGTCGTCGGGGGGATACACGCTCAGGTCCTGCGAGACGACCGGGTTGACGAGCGGCCGAGCGGCACGGTTGGCGGTCGGATAGAACACTTCGTTGGTGATCGCCGCGTTGACCTTCGGGTCCTCGATATAGTCGATCCACTTCATGGCCGCTTCAGGATGCGGCGCATCCTTCGGAATCGCCATCATGTCGAACCACATCAGACCGCCTTCCTTTACGTTCGAGAAACGGATTTCGTAGGAACGCTTCGCGTCTGCCGCACGCCGCCGCGCAATGCCCACGTCGCCCGACCAGCCGATCGCCACGCAAACATCGTTGTTGGCGAGATCGTTGATGTAGCCCGACGAATTGAACTGGGTGATGTAGGGGCGCACCTTCTTCAGCAAGTCGAAGGCCGCCTGGTAGTCCGCGGGATTCGCGCTGTTCGGATCCTTGTGCAGATACTGCAACGCGGTTGCGAATGCATCGGCGGCCTGATCGAGAAACGATACGCCGCACTGCTTCAGCTTCGACACGTTGTCCACGTCGTACACCAGCGCCCAACTGTCGACCGGTGCGTTGTCGCCCAGCGCCTTCTTCACTTCCTTGACGTTGTAGCCGATCCCGTCCGTGCCAAAGGCCCAAGGCACACCGTATTGCGCGCCCGGATCGACATCCGCGATCATTTTCATCAGGACCGGATCGAGATTCCTGAGGTTGGGAATCTTCGACTTGTCGAGCTTCTGAAGCATGCCGGCCTGAATTTGCCTCGCCATGTACAACGACGACGGCACCACGATGTCATAGCCCGAACTCCCGGCCAGGAGCTTTGCCTGAAGCGTGTCGTCACTGTCGTAGTTGTCGTACCGAACGTGAATGCCGGACGTCTTTTCGAAGTTCGGGATCGTGTCCTTGGCGATATAGTCCGACCAGTTGTACACGTTGAGTTCCGGAGCGGCCGCGATCGCCGGCAGCGAGCCGCACGACAGCAGCCCGGCCATGACAACGAGCGCAACGCCGGTGACGCTTTGGCGAAGAGGACAGAAGCGCATTGCTGTTTTCCTTGAAGGTAGTGAATACGCGTGAAGGTCGATGGCAAATTGAAAGAAACCGGGCGGCGATCGGTGCGCGCCGTATGAATCGTCCGTGCTCATGCAGTCGTGACTCCCCACCGACGCACGCATCGCGCAGCGGCGTACGGGCTCCCCTGATGCTTTCTCCTGCATCGCAACTCGATGACAATTTGCTTTCTACTCCGATATAATCGGACGATATGAATGGCGGCTGCGTTGCATGAAAGCCGCTGCCCATCGGGTCTTGCCGCACTCGCCTTGCCGACGGGTGAGCCATTGTGGGTAGAACAATGTCTGGTGAAAATTGATGTTTTTTGCTTGATTTGATCAATTTTCCTCATGCCTTCGCGGCGCTCGGCAGGCGCCAAGACAAGCGGCTTGCGCGACGCGAAACGCTGTCCGGGTTGCCGACGACACCCGCTGGTCACCCTGCGCCGTGACCGATATGAGGAAACCTCACCTGTGCGGCGCGATGCGACACACCGACATCCCGTTGCCAGCCCGACATCGCATCCGCCTGCAAACTCGTCGATACCGGCATCGCACATTCACCGAGCGACGCGCGCCCGATCCCGCATGCTGTCCAGGCACCCGCCCCCCTGCGATTGCGCCCTAAAGTGCAATCCGTCATCCCCGTCGACACCTATTGTGAACGCACATAAATGTCCACACTTGAATTTCCAGTTAACATGGGGAACAGGAATTCCCTGACTACGACCATATGTCACTGAAAGTTGGCACTTGAATCGCAATGTAGTTGGATAAAGATCGCGAAACACACAAGAGTCTGCACTCGGTAGTAGCTACGTTAGATCACGAAGCCTTGTAAAACAGGGACACATCGCAAGACAGGAGAGTACAGGGCAATGATGGATTTCTCTGCCCCGCGGTAAAAATTTAAACACCTCGGCTTCGCCTGGTGTTGCCTAGCCCCTCAATGCAATCGCCCCCCCGCCTGCGCCGACTCAACGGCTGATATAAAGGAAATGTTTTACAGTTCTCTCTGGTACGTTTATTTGGTGAGCGATGACTCGACACCTCATCCCTAGTTCATGTAATCGAAGCACCTCTCTGCGGTAATCTGGGCCCCATCGAGTAATGCGCACCGGCGTGAATCCTGCCCCCGTATCCCTACACCAAAAATGCATGCCGCAGTCGCACACCGCACGTACTCGATCCAAATCCCAACGCGCCGTTTTAACGGCGTGACCAGCACCGTGCCGTGCCATTTTACTCGGACAAGTCAAATGCGGAACCTTTTTACGCGGCATCTTAACCCTTATTTCTTCCGGTTTTGAATAATTATAGATATCCATGAAACATCTATTCGCCACGAGGCGCGGGGTTTCCCGAACGATTCGCATAAGCGACAGCGCAATTACTTTTCTAATTGGATTCCCCATTTTATTCAAGTTGATAAAAAAATTGCGCCACTCCGGAATAATTGTATGCTTATTTGTATAATCACTCCCGAAGCAATTCACAATCAATCTTTCTATGCAAGCCCCATACCTCAAGCCAACCAAGTATCGAGACGCCTCGCCCATAAAATCCCAAAATTCACTTGGAAACATCAAAGCGTTAATCGAGAGATCACCTTTTATAAGCTCCGATGAAACTTGAGCAACCACACGACAATTTTTCTTTTGCAAACCAGTCAATCGAATGTTGATCCGCGATGCTCCGAGTCGAATAGCTGTAGAAGGTGATATATATCCCATAGTTCCATTGTCGACGTATCTATCGAGCTCCCATAGCATTTCGCCATGCAAATGACAGACAACTACGCCAGGGAGCTGATGACTACGTCGCCAATGAGGGTATCCATCTGATAACTTGTCCTCGCGAAGGCACACCGGACAAAATCTGTGTCCGTGCCAGGGTTTTGTCCAAGTCGTTATCGGACGCGCCTTTGTTACTCCATTAGGCGATAATCCACACGTCCTCTCCAAGATCTGCTTTGTTCGATCGGGCGTGAGCATCGATGAAAAATACGGGAAATCCGTCATACTCTCGGCAATCTCTGTCGGTGACAGGCACCAACACCCCTTTGTCTCTCGAGCTACGCAATCCAATCCGCCAGCCGCATAGGACGCTCTGATCCACCTCCCGAACAGGCGACGTATTGTCGGTATCAGTAGTTTAGTCGGCTCAGATTCAAGATAGCGAGCCACGACACCAAAGAGCGGCTCATCGTCTAGAGGCTCATCAAGATAGATCGCCATTCTCCGTACCCTTTGAAAAGGCACACCTTGATGGGATAAGGTGACTCGGCAAACTGCGCGCTAGTTCAGCGACGACACACCAGTGACCGCGGTCGTTCGTCAGGGCCGTATTCGCGTCGACGTAACGATCGACGAGTTCGATCCATGCCGCTAGGTGTTTTGCACGTGTCCGCTGGCATCTCCACGAGCCGACCTCATGTTGAACTCTCAACATATTTTCCAGCCGCTCCTTCTCAACACTCAAGTGATGACTCACCTTATTCGTCGAATATCCTCGCGCGATAAGATACCCAGCCGCGATCGCTAGATCGACACCGTCATGCGTCGGCTTCAACACATCGGCGCCCTCAGGGCAGTTATGGAAATAAATGAAAGAGAAACCGCACGAACATATATAATGCGATTCACATTCGCCGATCTCCCGAATTAAAAGTCGATGCTGAAAATCGACCACCGATGCAGCCCTGGGGCATATTGGAGTGACCAGTCTTCGAATTCTGCCAACATTTTCTTGCAGCAAGAATTCCAAGAGCAAATATTTCAATGCACTGCCAGATTCACTCTTAGTCCGCCAAAACGCCCTGCGTATCCAATAATCATTGTGCAACGATACGCCAACCCTTTCAAAATACGCACAACCCATTAGCCTCGTAAGATCCCCCATCATATCCCTGAATTCGACGGATTTTCCATTCGCGTATCCGATGGCTCGCGCACAATCGATTCGTGCCGCTCTTTCAAGATACTGGCTAGCATTCTTTCGACGGGTTAGCACATTTTTCGAGAGCATTGCAAATCTACGTCGTGCCTCCTGTTGATTTGACGAACCCACGGGTTTAATGCTATTCCCCACATCAAACCGTCGACCTGATTCAATCAATGATTGCGCGGCGCCACAGCCGCTATAGTTAAGCGGGCACTGATGCAATAAGCATGTGAGGACACCGGGTAATTGATGGGCCCGCCGCCAATATCGTGGAATATCAAAAGCGATATCCTCTTTCCAGCACACCTCGCAATGTCTCATACCAAGGCGACCCGGAGTTGCCCTGCTTAACCATGTCGGCTGCTTGGCAGAACCACCTTGTCTGGTCTCCCCTAGTTTCGGACCACACAACTCGGCATAGTATGGGTAAAGCGTCAACCTCTCGCGAATTTCATCTACGCTCATTCCCCATACCATAGCCGTTTCGGTTGCTATGCGATCCAGTCCACGTGTAATACCAGTCAATAGGCCAGCATCCGAGCCTGACGGGTACTTCTGAAATGCGCTCCGCGACGTCACTTTCGCGTCCTCGAGATATCTTGCGACAACACTGAACAAGGCCTCGTCAGGCAAAGGTTCATCGAGAAAAACCGTCATGCGATTCTCCATCGCCCTATCTGATGAGAAACACCTACTGAACCGATCAGACTTTCCTAGAAATCACTCTTGGTCGCCCCTTCCGTTTGATAGGCACGCTCTGGGATGCGTCAACGGGCGACAATGCTCGACGAATCACGTCCTCAAATGAGAGCGTGCGGTCGGTTTCCAGGATTCGACGTACTAGAGATTCAGCCTCAATTTCTGACCGTCCCATTTCAATCAACACTGCTACGGCGGCAGAGAATGATTCCAAAAAGGCATCATCCACCAGTTTCGTACCGATCTGCAGCCGTCGCTTCTCACGCGCCACTCTCTCCCGGAATGCCTCGACGTCCGCAGTTGCGAGGTCTACGCATTTCGCCAATGTTACATAATCTCTAGTCCGCAATGCCTGCAGCAGATTTTCTACTGGACCGAAACCAGCCTCGACAGCCTCCCGAACAAGCGCCGGCGTAACACTCCTACTCCCAGCCTGCACCCCCCTATACTGCGTTAGCTTCCATGCCATTTTTGCAAATGCCGGCAATCCGGCACTCACTTCATGCAATACTTTCATGATTTCTTCTGAATCACTTGGTGGAATCGGGAGAAAATCTATGCTAATAATCGCGCTTGCCAGACGTTTCCATAGCTTACCCATGGAGAATGGCCCCATCTCAATAGCCCCGTCACCAGATGAACGACGAGTAGTACGAAAGCTCCGGACCATGTACTCGCGAGCCTCGGGTGTCCCGAGCAAGATGAACGTACAGTTGTTACTATTCAGTAAATTCGTGAGAAAATCGATCAGTTGTGTTTTATCTGCCGCCTTCAAGGCAAACTGAATTTCATCAATCACCAAAACACCTACAAAATGGCGACGCAACACATCCTCAACCTTTAAAATATAATCTGTCGTATTGGATCTAGATGATATTTCCTCGACATAGTACGTTCCAAGGTATAGATCGAACCAATGCAGAATTCCTTTCATCAGAGTTAGCACTGAACCGTTGGCGGGACAGGAAACAAAAGCCCATACCACCTGCACGAATCTTGCTGGAACTCCCTCGTACTCTCGATGCTCAACGATCATTGGAAACGTACTCAGTACCATTTTCGCCAATGTCGTTTTTCCCGCTCCTGAAATGCCAAAGACAAATCTACTGAGCGCGTGGGAATCTCCCGGAAGACAGATCGGCCGAGGGGAGCCCGCCTGTACTAACGCATAGTTTTCTTGTGCTCGTTTCCTCAGGGAGCGGGTCGGTACTAGACCGGAGTAGCGATGCCGGATCGCGGTGTGCAGCCAACTCAGCAGTTCCACCAGTTCGGCCTGTAGCACTAGCACCTGAGAGATGCGACTGATGGCAAGAATCTTTCGGTCTATCGGCCAATTTCGATAGAGCTGGGCGTGAGGTACGTTAAATGCCGCCGCCATTCCATTGAGAATCGGTTTCATTGGGCCGAATGGTGGCAATGCAAGAATCAGAGGATTTTCACCGTGCTCCTGCAGTTCCAGACTTGACGAATGATAAACCGCCTCGACAGACGGGCAAACATTTAGAAAAATATCATCCCCTGCCAGATCAAGAGGAACATCACGATATGATTCATCACTCGAATTAGACTTTTTTGTGCCTTTCATGATAGTACTCCTAATTTATAAATTTCTACTATGTTGGAATTTCACCCCCCCCATCATCATGTCATTCTTATTTTTACCCCTCTAGTCACCGAGCAAATCCAGCACATTTCGACGAAGGCTAGCCTCGATATCCGATGTGGCCTGATCCTCTTCTTGGCTCGAATCACGCCGCTTTTTCGTCAGAGGTGGTCCCTTCGATCTCCTGCTCGCATCTCGTTCTCGTTCGCGAGCCTCACGCATCCCGACTGTCTCAGGATGGGTTAGCCCCGCGTGTTTCAGAGCCACCTTTTGCTCCCTCTTTGATTTCCGACCTTCCTCTGCGTTATTGAGAATTTCCATCACTCGTTGCGGCTGCATCTTCCGCTTCTCTCGCCTTGAATTTGCACGGTCGATCAAACTTCGGATGTTCCACTCCATAAGGTCAACATCGCCTGGCATCTGCTTGTTGGTTCCCGCTTGATAGCCGTACTCAAGGCGCCCCTTCCCCTCCAATAAGATGCGGGACATGTCACCTGGATTGAACTGAATTGGTACTGGTTCACGAGCGTCTCGCCCCCAACAATGAATGAGCGTGCTTTCGATATAGGGAGACGTGTAATACACCCCCTGCCATAGAAGCCCACGCTCTGTAGGTAGGGCGGTCGAATGTGGCCAGGTCGCCATACGGACTTCGTCTAGCGAATGGTGACGCAACGACCCTGTACGATTTTCCATGCCCCAGTTCCATCGATTGAGTGGTGTATCCGCCATGCCCTGGAAGATCATGTCTGGCTCCGCGCCTTCCCGCCCGATAGGCGTTTGAATATAGACGAGGATGGCCCTTATCAATTTCTTAGTGAACTCGCTGAGCGTGTCGGTTGCATCCCATGCATAGTGAGGGGCCCCACGGGCGGTCGCGTCTTTCTCCACAACACCAAAACTTTCTCGCTGGAAATGAGCCGGAATGGTGCCGAACCTGCGCTCCATCAACGCGTGCATCAATGGATCGCGCGCCTTGACGTTGCTGATCGGTAGATGCAATTGATGGTTGACTCTTTTCCATGCTTCAATCTTCATATAGTCACTACCACGATCGGCCGACATGCCGTTTCCAGGAAGGTCGTGACAAGGCCATTGCCCTGGATCGATCTGAAGACCGTACCGTGCACAAAACTCGTCCTTGGGTGTAACGATGTTCTCGAGGACTAGCGCTACTGCCGCAAACGATGGCGGATCGAGGGTGACAAGAACACCGACAATCATGCGGCTCCAAACGTCCATCACTAAATAGACGGTGGGACGCCCTACGACAACGGTTCGGTCATATCGTGATACCAGAAACACATCCGCGACCGTGGCGTCAATCATGTATTCATTGCCAGGCCCCACACTATGCTGTAGCGCATGCCCACGCTTCGGGCGTCCCGTTAGTGCGTATTTCCGCTCCCCCATAGCGCGGCGCTTGCGGACAACAACCGGAACCCGCGTTAGCCAATAGTTTTGGAACTGCCGGACCGTGACCTCTTCAAACGGAGCCAGCTCGAGAGTGATAACTTGCCCCGTGACATCCCTTACTTCCCTCGTGCAACGGCAAACATAGTTCAGATGGTCCACCAACCTTTGCATGGTTTGGCGCCGGCGTGGACCGTCGCGCATCGGTGGCGCATGCGGCCATTGTCGAGTAGTTCTACGTTTTGACTCTCCACGTTGCTTTGCCTTTTGAGCGGTACGACGTGCCGGAAAGCGCGCGTCCGGAATCTTGCACTTGATCCGCTTAGCTAGCTTGTTGGGAATGTCAACTTGCCAAGGCCCTTCCTTGCTGGTCAGGTAGATGTCAACGTATTGCTGCAGGAGTCGGTTCAGTAGCTCGGAAGGAATTGCGTAATGGCCGCCATCGGACGATCGACGACCCGGGCGTTTTGTAAAGATTCTTTGCTTAATTTTTGCGCTTACGTCATCACTATCACGGAAACGTGCCGGTTGCTCCATTCGACCACATCGCCAAAGGCTGCTAGCCACCGACAACGGAGTCATGCCTCGTTGCAGATAGAAACGATGTAGTCGCCGAATCAACTGTAGACTGACGCCTTGAGCCTTAGCGTGTTGTTCAAAAATCAACTTCCGAGTCGTACCAGCGTACAATAACCTTTTGAAGAGATTGCGATCCTCCACCAGCCCCTCGATTCGCTCCCAGTTCTCCACACTCTTTGACTCATGTCCCTTGGTACAAGCTATGACTCGCTTGTATGCATCAAAAGGATCGTCCTCTACACGAACAAACTGATCCTCGTTTTGATAGTCAAGCGCTATGCGCCTTAGGAACTCCTCGATGGAGACGTGTTTTATCTCCAATCGACTACCAAATACATGACACAGCGCGACGTCAGGGCCTCCGCTGCCGGCGAGCACGACTCGATACAACTTCCCGTCTGATTTATCGCACACCAGTTCTCCAACCGCCGGCAATACGAAGCGATGCCCTTTGGCTTTCATATCACCTCCGGTCAGGAATTAATTCACGCGAAGCGCTCGACGATGCCTCCCAGTTACTGAGAGCGTCGTTATCGGGAATTCGTCTTTCAGTGCTAATACCACGCGCTCCTTGCCAAGTCGCTCGGACATTTTTGGCACAATCGGATTCCCGACCCGGGAATCTGTGTCTTATCTCCTGTTGTCCGCTCGAAATTCGGACAGAGCTCGCCGGTTGATTCAACAGAAGGGGCACATCAAGGCGACAAGCAATCCTACGGCTAGCGATCAATTGAAGCGCTGCTCGCACGCATTCGGCTCTCGTGAAATCACACTCACTGGCCACATAGAAGCAGGCGTCTAAGATCCATGTGTAGCTGCAGCAACGCAATCGTCGACTCACGGCCTCTTGCACAATCCGCTCGCGTTCACCGAGACCGTATGCGAGAAGTTGCTCGCTAATCCCGAAGAGCTGCCAGAGATTTCGAGCGTAGAAGTCGTTCAATCCCGCCGAGTACTCCGTACGCAGTGGAATGCCTCGGCGCCGCCAATATTCCTCCAGAATCAATCGCTTTACGGAAGCCTCGATCGAACGCCTGCACACCGAAACCGACTCAATTGCGACCCACTTGCAGCCGCGCGAGTCGATCTTGCTGACCATCAAATCTGTAATCAGGACGCATGGACTGCGGTCCCTATACGTCGGATGCTTTACACCTAAGAAGCGAGCGATACGCGCTGTCTCGTCAACATCCAATACTGGATAATATTCACGCAGTTCTTGCGTTCGACGGTCCCAATGCCGCTTCAGAAAAGTGGACAAGATCAAATCCGAAGCCAGCACAACCTGGCGTCCGCCGCAGCGGCTACAGCAGAACCGGTGCAGACGACCGATGCCGCGCAATTCGCTGAGCGTCCGGCCCGGCACATAGGTACTCATCTCACCCATGCCACGTCCCTCTTTGATGTAACGGTCCCTGTTTTTTTGGGACAGGCGCCCTTCCTCCCATTGTGGATCGAGACCTCTGGCCCTTACCGGCTTGTTGGGATTCGTATGAACTTCGCGTGCATCGGACATGATGATGCCCTCCATTACCAGTATCGAAGCGCGGCGTAAGTCGACGAGCCAGCACGTGGCGTATTCCAGAGACGTGCTACCTCGGTGACCAAACACTTTGAAACGCTGATCGGCACAACAGCGTTTGATGTGTGCGCAGCTCGGCGTACGTTGGGACGAGCGCCACCCACGATTTTTCAAAAAAAATCGGGGCTCGCTTGACTCTATGGGAGGGGCTGACTAGGATGGGACTGTCGATTTCGCAATTCGATCAGTTCCAAAAAGGCCTTTTGGGTTGGCGCCCGAAGGCCTTTTTTCCTATCAGCTTCTCAATCTATGGTCCGTCCATAGCGATTCCTCCGCGTCCTAATCGGTACCTATTAGTGATGCACAATGCAATCCCACCATCACCGGCAAAAGTCCGGCGCACCTTCATAGCTGGGCAGCTTAGTGAACATGAGGCAAATAGCAAAAAAACGTACATAAGAAATGGGGCCGTTCCGGAAAGCTAAATCCGGCGGACATCTCTAGTGGTTTCCACTAGAGTGCAATGGTGTATTCCGGTACATTCCTCTGACCTGGTTAAGCATATGAATTCCTTGTCATGCAACGGATTTCGATACTGGCGAAAGTTGCTTTCCCCGCCAGACGATGTGCAGGAAAAAAGGAAAGTGCCGAAGCATCTTCGGCTGGGTGGGCTACGCGGGATGGCATATGCCGCGGCGGCTGTTACCTATACACATAGAACTGCCTCATGGCTGAGCAATTTGTTCAATAGAGGTCGAACAATCCGCGGAAATCAGTCGAGCTGCCACGCTGAGCGCAATAGCAAGATCGTCTATCAATATCTACGGGGCGAACGCGAGCCGAGTTCAGGTCGGCGGGGCAAGTACGGGCACGATCTGACCGGAACCGTGCGCGCGCTACCCGGCGGAGTCACGGCTTACCTATGGTCCACTTCGCCGATCTGGGAACTGATCAAGGGCACCGTTTCAGTGGAATTCGTTCGAGGCATCCTGTCTCTGATAGAAGAACCCCTCCCTGGCATGCCGGCGCTCTCTTATATCCGGGCTTGGGCACTCTACCGCCTATCCATTCTCGAGCAGGCGTCGCCAGTAGAACAGCGAGAGAGGTCACGTTTGATTGCCTCTCTGCATTCCACTTCGTATGCAGGCGACCCAGTGTTCAACTATATTTGCGGACCACTGCGCCACTACCTACTTGAATTCGAACCGCAAATTCCTATTAAGCGCCCGACGGCAGCGCCCAGCCCAAAATCGCGCCTTTCCATCTTGATGAAAAATAGCTTCAGACGGTATCTACAGAAGCAGAATCGATTCGAAAACGGTATCGCTCGACATCAGCTTTCTGGGCGGCAACCTGATCGTCGATTTAAACACGAATTTTCGTACGGATGGGATGCTTACCGAAAATTTAACGATGACTTGGAGTCACTTCACGCAGAGCTTGATGTGAGCCGACATCCTGAGTCTGGGTGGAAAATTCTCTTTGAAGCGTGGAACATACCAACGTGCACGACAAAATATTTAGCACATCAAATTATTAAAATTAGGCGACGAAAAATCAATTAACATAGACTAAAGATTTTACGAAAAATATACAACACAACCAAATAACGATGATTCTTGACATGTCATAACGCTCCGCCACACCTCGTTACTCTTACATTTTTATCATCATTTATTGATTATTTTTCACTCAACAATACCGTGTGCCTCAAAGTGACGGAGCCACTCAATTCGCCGTTCCGGTGCTAACGATCATCGATGACTATCCGCATCGCTCGCCAAGGAAAAGGAGTGCGCACCGATCGAGCAAATGCCGCGTCTATAGCTTGCCCCTCGACGATATCGAAGGGACAGCAGCCAGGCGAACGATCCGGCTATCACTCAGCGCCGTTGATTGGAGGCAATGGCAACGATGATTGATGGGGAGCGGAGCAGTTCTCTGCGACAGGGGGAACAAATTGCGGTTACCTAAGGCTGAAAAATAGCGCAGTAGTCATGCCATCTTCGACAACGAACGGGCTATCATATGTGTAGCACAACCAAGGGAGGATTCATGGCAACGTACCAAGAACTGAAAGCTCAGATGGACGCGCTGGCCGAGAAAGCAGAAGCAGCTCGCCTCACGGAACTCCACTCCATCATCGAAGCCATTCGCGCTCAAGTTGCGGAATTCGGGATCACAGAAAAGGACATCTTCGGAGTACGTCGAGGCCGTACTGCACGGACGCCAGCGGCGCCGGTTGCCGCCAAGTATCTCGATCCAAAGACGGGGGCAACTTGGTCTGGCCGCGGTCGTGCGCCGGCATGGATCAAGGACGCGAAGAACCGCAATCGATTCCTCATTCAAGAGTAAGACTCTACACCTTTCATCCTGGCAACCGCGGACCACTTCTGGCCCGCGGCCTATCGAGCCACCGCTAATTGCAGCTGCGCGGAATGATAGCCAAGGCCTCAGCAGAGCTCATGCTATCGGATTCGCCAATTAGAGCAACAACTAACGAATCTAATCGATTGACAACTGCAGCAACCGAGCCTTAATCCACCACCGGTGACTGCGGAAAGCGTCTTTGCGGACGGCTTAACGGAGTCGGTCAGACCTCATTCCGGTAGCACTAGTTACCAGCCCCGTCCTCTGCGGCAGCAGCACGTCCGATGTTGGTCAAGCATTGCTTGCCACAGCGGGTTACTACATAGCCGAAGGTCGGCAAGTGGTCCCATCAGTCTTCGAAACGCATCTCTCAGTTGCACAAGATCATTTGAAGAAGCAGTCTCCCCCATCAGTGCAAGATCGAGAGCCAAAGTACGCTCCCTAATCAAAACAGCAGACGGGACACGAACATGTACACTCGGTCAGCAAGATGCGCCGTAGAGGCCGCAATCAACGAATAACAAGGCTGGTCGCAGTGATACGCCATTCCGTCTGCGACACGTATTCGACCACCTAAAACTCGCAGGTGGCGCTGGGTTTGAGTCTGCACTTCGTCCTGAATGACTCGATCTCGAAGTTCTGCAATGTGCGCGCGTTGAATATTCCGACGGGACACCACCGTGTAGATAATTTCCGACTGCGGCAACCTCGAGCAGACGGATCGGCCGATGCGCCCCATCAAGAATCGGTGTCTGTCCCAGTCCCCCGCTGTACGCATTCGAGCGCGTCAAGATAACGATGTACTGGTACCGACGCGAGCTGGGTATCATGCGCGACGACTAGCGCTTCAAGCGCCATTCGCTCAGCATCGGTAACTGACCATGCGCCCCCTCGCCCTGCTCGCTCAACACATGCGTTCAGTGCAACCTGCGCCTGACGGTACGGCGTCACGTCCTTGTCGTCGCACAATTGAAACGCCAATTCCAGTACATTCGACAGCGTCGCGATTCCGTCAACATTACCGTGGCCGTCCCGCAATGAAGCAAGCGCACAATGATTCTTCAGTGACAGTCGACGCACATGCACAGGAGGCAGCGGCAAGAGTTGCGCCTTGCTCAATGTTCGGCATGCCCTCCTAGATGCTTTACGCATGAGCGAGGCTCCTACAGGTCGACTGGTTCGGCAGCCCGTCTGTTAGCCATAGCAGCGGCTCAGCGAAGCACGCAGCGACGTGGTCTATGTCGATGCATCGCCCGCAGTTGTCACGGTGCCGGAACTCATGTCGCAGAATCTCCCGCGCTTGACCAATCACAATCTCAAAAAAATCCGCATCGCACACGCGCGCTAGCCCACCTGCCACAGAACGCTGGTACTTCATATGTCTAATCCACGTAGACTGATCTACACTGTTCGTCCAGTTTGTGCACCCCTCGCAATTCGTCAACGGACGGAGTATGCCAAACTCGACGCACAGCTACAGTTGTGACTTGTTCCGCCTTCGATACGAGAACCCTAGTTCAATCTGTACTTTCTTTGCTCGCTGGCAACCCAATCTTTCATCTTGCCCACGTCCACAAGGAAGTCTCCGGCGGAACCATCCAGCTCGAGCACCAAAGTCTTGGACGGTCGGACGTCCAAAACCGTCACTCCAGCATGATTACGAATGATCCGAAGGTCGTCCTGCGGGATGTCACCGGATCCCTTGAAAAACAGCAAATATCGACTCATGACGGACCTCCAATCAGTGAGGCAACCCATTCCCTACGTCAAATTTATCGAATCCGAGCGAATTACACGTCCTGTACAGCAACGCCTTCAGGTCCGCGAGGCGCTGAGGGCAGCGAACTCGTCCTGACAACTCAGGTGCGGCCTCCAACAACCAAGCCGCGAAACCTGAGACCACTGGACACGCCATTGACGTCCCATCTTTTGCAGCATAGCCGCCAACACCGACGGTCGATATGACAGCGACGCCAGGCGCGGCCAGTTCGACCTTTCCATGGTTCGAGAACGCGGGCACAAAATCGTTCGAGTCAGTTCCCTCAACTCGCTTAGGCCAACCCGCGTGCACTGAACCAGGCGGGAATGTACCAGATCGACCAACGGCCGCGACCGAAACAACTTCCGGATAGCTTGCGGGAAATACGGAAGCACTGTGCCCATCGTTGCCCGAGGCCGCGACAACTAACACTCCGTTCCTTTCAGCATATTTAATAGCCTCTTCAAGCACCTCGTCGACTTTTTCCTGCCCGAGACTCAAATTGATGACATCTGCGCCACGATCCACTGCATTGCGGACAGCCTCAAATATGTACAAAGTGTCAGCCTCTACCGCGTCACGCTCGAACACGCGAAAGCTCATCAACTCTGCATTGGGTGCAAGCCCTCTCATACGCCCGCAACCTCCGATGATTCCGGCAACATGCGTACCGTGCCCAGTGCCGTTGTCACCCAGGTCGTCCGCGTCGTCGGCCTGCGTATGAGAAATGCGGTCAATGACATTGCCAAGATCCGGATGGTCGTCCACGCCCGTGTCAATCACTGCAACCTTGACCCGGCGGCCCAATTGCGTCGCGCCCTGGCGCGAATGACTCTCCGGATAATGAAACTTGAAGCAATCGACATACGTCGGTTCAAGCGCGTCAAGCGTGAAGACAACAGGCCCATGTGTCGCCATGACCCCCGATTTGGATTGCCCCCAGAAATCAGCAAACGGCGTGATTTTCACAAAATTGGCAAGCCCAATTCCTGTGGGGATCGTTGCATGTCCGGTTGCATCCGTCTTGCCCTGCAAGAGATTATTCGTACCCCACTCACAAACAAGGACCGCGGCGTTCGCAACAGGTTCACCATGAGGTCCCTGCACTCGAATGCGAAATGGGCTGTTCGTCGCCGGCGGTACGACTCCAAAGGAATACGGTCCTGCCGACATCAGCACGCGGTCGATTTCGATCGCTGCAAGACGATAAGTTCGAACTGGATGTAGCTTGATCGCTCCGTTGGCGGCCTCGAACGTGCGCGCCTGGTCGTCGGTCAACTCGAGCATCGCAACGTCATCCACCGCGGACGACGTAACAGGAATCTTTGCACCGGCCGAAAATGCTCTACGAAGGAGGGCCGTGACACCTCCACCCTGAAAACTAGAACGTTGAAACGGACCGACAAACGCCGAACCTTCAACAGTCTCGGCCATGATGATGTACTTGTGGGTGTTAGACGCCATTTCTATCTATCCGATAAATCAAATCCTACGTCCGCGGACGCACACGAAGCGCAGTTCGGATGTCATTCAGCACGGTCGCTGAATTCACAACCAACTCCTGCTTAAGATCCTCGTAGACATTAGCTTTGCCGTCAGGATCAGTGATCGTCAGTACTGCCGCGAACGGAACACCGTCTTTGGGAAACTCGACTTGATTCCGAGCGACATAATTGACTGTCATGCGCCATTCGGCAGACCGCCCAATACCACGGAAACTTCCCTCCAACACCTTGACCGGACTCCATTTGAGTCCATCCAACAGCAGGGCAGATTCACGAGAAGTTCGTTTCAATCCACGCGAATGAACCGGCTTGATTCGCCCGATCCAGCCCACCTTGGTCGCATCTTCAGACTCTTCATCTTCCTCCTCGTCGTCCTCGCTGAAGTCACGAGGTTGCGTTTCGTCTTCTCGTTGACGCAGCGAGGGTTCAAGACTGATACGTGCCGCCTCAGCACCATAATCAAAGTCGAGTGGCGGCGAGTAGACCAACGTGAGGCGCGCAATCCCTCTGCAGCGCCCTTCGGCATCGACGAGTTCGCGCGGCCATCTGAAATCGATAACGCAGTTATCGTCCTTCTTTAGACTGTCACATACAACGACACCGAATGTGTGTCGATTCAATATCAGCGTCTCAGAAGTCGGACGCGGATAGCCAAAGCCAACCAGCCCTCGCCCCACACGTCGAGCCTTCAAATTACGTAGCGGCGCTGGAAAATATGTATTGTGAAGAAAAAGTGCTTGCACGATCTCGCGGCGAGCCTCCAGCCCCAACTCCAAATCAAGCTGTGCCAACGTTTTTGCCGCCAGAGGAACTGCCATGCTGGTGCCCTTCACTGCGGCCACCATTCCATCCTCAGTTACGCTCGCCAGCCCCGTCAGGTCACGCCCATCCGCTCCTCCGATGTGGCAGATATCGGGCTTCACTGATCCCCGCACTCCTGGACCACGCCGACTATATCGAGCGGGAGCATCAGGAATGCAGTTGGGCACGCCATGCCCGTTAGTGGCCCCAACAGACACGTTAATCAGAGAATCTGCAGGCCCCAAAAGCGTATCAGACCTACTTTCAATAAGTTGAATCGCCGCCTCCATCGTATTTTTGTGCCACTCTGGGCGTGCGTCGTTGCCTACCGCATTGCCTGCAGAAATAACAAAGAATACGTCATGCCGGCGGGCAATCTCATCCAGCTTGATTGCCTCTTCACTAAAATCACTTTTCGAAACCTCAGTATTGTTATTCAAGCTGAAGTTAAAGACACGCACAGAGTGATTCCGCCGACACTCGCCAATGAGTTGATCGAGAGCGTCCATGAATTTTGCGGAGCCATTCTCGTAATATTCCCCTGCGAATGCATCTTTCGTCTGCAACGCAATATCAATCAACCAACAACCGTCATCCTCAAGGCGCGCACTATACTCCGGATTAAATGTCTGAGCTCCAACCAGCAATCCGGCGATATACGTTCCGTGCTCGAGATCGCGATGATTTTCCGGAATACCGCCATAAATACCCTTAACCCAACTACTCAACGTATCCGCGATACCTCCGTCGACAACAGCCACCGTTGGATAAGCAACATTCTCCTTTGGCTCGGGAATGTCTGCGGGTAGTAAAGAGACGACAGTTGAGGTGCGCTGGATTCTCTGCGGTGCCGCGGCCTCGATAAGGGTGGAATTCTGATCCGTGGCCAACAGATTGGGAATCGCAACGGTCCGGATGTCGGGGTGGTCACCAAGCAGCGCCAACAACGTCCGATGTGCGTCAAACGAATAATCTCCATCGACCCTGAGTTGCTCTCCCACTTTTGACAGAGAGGAAATGCCATCGAGCACGGCAAAACCTGGAGAGTCCGTCAGACCAATGTATGCCGACGAAACTGATTCGAGCCCGCTCTGAAGTACAACATAGATCCCCAAGGAACGACTGAGTTCGACCAGAGATCGGACAAACGTGTCAGCTGGTAGATCTGCAGACCGTAGCGTGTCGGAAGCCGAACGAAGCTTCGCCAACGCACTGGAAATCGGTTCGAAGAAGCGAACCGAATACATCGGAGCCAATTTCTGCTCATTAAGCAGACGAATGGCGCTCTCCGTATCCGGGATGCGTCGGTCCGCGACCGACCACAAGTGGAGATTTTCCAGCGCCCCCAGTTCCGACCGCTCCCGATTCGGATCTAAAACTAGGTCGCCGTGTTTGTCGAGCCTGCGCTTCGTCTTCGCATCGGCCGCCTCAATCCTCTCGAGAACACGACTCAACCCAACATCATCGGCACGAACAATAAGTTCCCCGATGTCGGCCCCACCAACAACCGGAGCGGTATCTTGGGTGAACAGCCTTCGGACGGGACGATGAGACTTCGCCCAGGCCTTCTCCTGAAGGCTAACTTTGACAAATCCGGTCGGACCAAAGCGTACGCTACTCTCACCAAGCTGCGCCTGGATCGTTCGAATGCTGTTTGTAACATACGTACGATGAGCCGCGAATGCGTCATCACGGTCGGCATAGAAATCGGTCTTTTTCCCGCCCGGAACCGTTTTGCGATCCCGCTGCAAGGCAGACGGGTTCGACACATACAACAGCGGATAGTCCGCGGCCATTATTTTCCCCGTTGCCGGGTCAAGTCACCCAGCGACTTATCGTTGTTCTGTTGACACCAAATATTTCACCAAGCTCTACAGTGGTGAATGAATATCGTTCAAGTACCGCTCGAGCGAATTCCTTCAGCGGATTGTTAACGATTTCAATCGCTTGCTTGGGCACTCTCGCCGCATGTGTACAAATCACCGTCTGCAGACGCTCTGCGAAGGATACATTCGGCCCATCTAGAATCCAACTCTTTTTTATTGACTTAACAACGTCTTGAATCTCAGCGCCGGACGCCCCGTCCAATATACACGCGAGCAACTTTGACTGAGCACGTCCGAAGTCGATAGGCTTCGCGTACCGCTCGATTATTTGCGTTCGCCCGAGTTGATCCGGTTTGGGCATCTCAATCTGAAGCTCGAACCGGCGCCAGATAGCGGGATCGAGCAATTGAGGATGATTGGTGATGCCGATAGTGAGCCCGTGATGTGCTCGCTCATCCAGATTTTGAAGCAAAGTGTTAACAACGCGCTTTATTTCACCGACTTCATTAGGGTCATCCCGTAGCTTCGCGATTGCATCAAATTCATCCAAAACCAACAAGGCACGATGACGGTTCGCAAATGCGAACAAGTTACCAATGTTGCGTGAGGTCGTACCAAGAAACGACGACATCAAGCCGTCCAATCGCGCAAGGATTACAGGAAGCTTCATTTGACGGGCGAGCCAGAGCGCCAGTTCGGTCTTTCCTGTTCCAGGATCACCGAACAACACGCAACTCCGCGCCGGTTCAATGCCGACCGCCTTAAGTTCGGTTGCGCGACTCCACTCCGTGACCCAAGTATTCACTGCCGTCGACAATGCGTCCGGCAAGATAGGACCGACTTCTGGCATTGACTTGGCCACAAGAACCGTGGCTACTGGCGCAGCCGTTTCTCGATCGACTGGAACTCGCGAGCTCCGCGTCAGCGGCTCGCCAGTGAGAAGCGACGACGCTCCGCTTTGCATCGGTGCGACTGGCTCCCCATTTTCGGGAGACGAGACAAGCTTGCGGATTGTCTCTGCGTCTTTCACTTCTCCCGCCTTCAAGAGTTCGTCCGCAAGGCGCCGCACGAGCTCGGGCCCGCCCGGCGCGCTCATCGCAGCGCCACATAGCTCTTGAACCACGCCTGAGATGTGCGATTTTGATGACTTCACGTGCATGAAACCGACCAAAATGTGCAGATGAGACTACATGACGCTCATTTCGTCAAGCAGCCTCATCATGGTCAGCCTGTTACCCCTACGAAAACGGTGTCGACGCACTCTCAAGTCAGCGCTGCACGAATGGCCTCCTGAAGCCAGACGAAGAGCTCGTATGCGCGTCCAGTCGTTAGAAGGAGGGCACCACCCAGCAACATAAGCTGACTCCAGATATGACGCACGGGAGAGTAGCGCCACGTCAACGCCCACAACCATCCGCACCAGGTGCTATTGGTAGCGGCGAACGCGCGAAGCCCTGCAAGCCCGTTGATGGCAATCGCCGATACGCACAACGCAATCGCACCACCGTTCTGCAATGTGACTTGGAGATCCTCACGGATCAAGGTTCCCCAGAACTTTCCAGCCGTTGCCGTCGCAGCGAACGCGAGAATCTGTGGTGGTACGTTGTCTCGAATGATCCCGAGCAGCAAGTACGCTGTTAGTGCAGCAGCAGTGGCTGGAAGGAGAGCCAAGGTGGTGGGGCCAATGTCACGATCCCGCCCAAATGCGACGAGAGACGCCAATGCGCTCGGGATTATCACTACAACAATCGCATTCTTGAGGAGCGATTCAATTTGCTCGAAGTGGCGAAAGAAAAACCATACGACCAATAGCGCAAGAAACATGATGGGTAGCAACCAATTCTGCGTGCCCCCACCATTATTTGGCGGATCGCGATACATGTTGTTGGTCACGTTGTTGTTCGTAACCTTGACCGTGTCTCCCACGTGGTTGCCAACGCCTTTGACCTTGACCGAAGTGTTCTCGTAGTGGCTCATTGATACGTTTCCTTCTTCATAGTTTATTTGCAGGCGTCCCGCCTGACCGAACTACTCGACTGCAACGAAACCAGGATTGATGGAACTGAAATCCCGGCGATTTTGGACTACGTTGCGGCAACCAAGCGCGAACATATCGATGTCTGCCACTTCGCTCGGTGATTGACCATGTAACACACGCAGAGCCTCCGAAACCGCGAGCGCTGCCGTAAAAGCGCCGACAAAAGCTGCTCCAACCGCTTTCTCCGCCAATTGAACAATGCCGCATTGGCTAACCTGCCCTTGCTTCACCAAATGGACGTAGGCTTCGCTAAGGACCGGCTCTGAAATCGGGTGCGGCACCCACGTCTCCGGTGTAGTGCGAGATGCAGGGAACGTGTGCACACGGAGGCATTGGAAATCGTCGTATCGACCTCCCAGTCCGGCCTCGACAATGAAGCTAAAGCCTGCGGCATCGAGCGCGCGTCGGGCCTCCGGATTGTCGACGCCGCAGAATACAAGCGAAGGCTCCCCAAGACCACGCCGCGTATCAGAATCGAAGCCGCGCTCAACAATATTCGTTGAGAAACCCTTACGCTCCATCCACGCAGCCACGACCCGCGTCTTCTTGCTGTTCTTGTCACGGGCATTTGTGAGCACCGAGGTACTTTCCGTCGAAGCACCGACGACATCCGTATCCTGCAGAATCAGATGCGGCCGCATATCCTGCTCGCGCGGGTAAGGCAGTAGACTCAAGCACCATGCAAATGCTTGGCCAAGGTGCCCCAATCCGAGCAACCACGCTGACGATGGAAGCACTTGCAGCCTAGGACCGTCGGCGTGTGCTACCACCCACTTCAATTCTCCTGGCGCCCACAGTGACAAACCGGTGGTCTCCAATCCAGTGCCACTTCCGTCGCTGACATAGCGAAACGCTTCGCTCACCGCAAGTGCTGCAGCCGCGACTGCAGCGAGTGGCATGACGTATCCATCGGTCGCCGTGACCATCTCGAGCCGCTCATCCACCGGGGTCACGCCTGCGCGCCAGCCCGCCATGAGAAGGCGAATGTGAAACGGCGAACGTGGATCACCGGCGGCTCCAACCTTGATGATCGGAACACCCTCTGCCGGTTCCACCTCACGCGCACCTGCACGCTTTAGCGCGTCGCGCAGCAATTTCTCGTCGCCAAGCGTGTGGTGAAGCGCCACATCAAGGACTCCCGATACGGATACGCCACCGAGGAACGCACGTCGGCCCAACTCCACAAGTGCAATCGCTGCGATTTGCTCGTGCAGGCAGAATGACGCTGATAGGTCAAGGTGGAGGCGAAATCCGTCGGCGATGGCCTGCGCTTCGTCGAAAGACTTCGCTCGCCCGCTATCAACCAGTCGCTTGACCGTACGGTGTAACGACTCTGCATGGAATTGGCTGGTCACGATTTCCCTCATAAGCCGATGTACATGAATTTCCGATTTCGGCGCTCGCCGACCTCATCCCATTTGTGCGCACCTTGGTACACATAGATACCCAGGTTCTGTCTGGACACGGTTCGCACCGCAAACTCCGGCACGATGATTCCGATATGCCCCCTTACCGCGACCATCGGGTTCTGCCGGTCCGTCTCGCTCTGACCGTATCCACCTGGATGCGTATGGATATCTGCAACCACTGACACACCTTGCTCACGACAGAGCGCCCAGAGACGTCCCATATGGCAACCATCGATATGGACGTACCCACTATCGAGTGCATGCGGATCGATATCGTCATACATCACGAAGCTCGTTATCGTGCGCACCTCGCCGTCGATATCGCCAAGCAGGAACGCGCCACTCTCCCTTCGTCCATCGCTGCGTTGCCTAAGTGCACGCACCAATCGATGCCACAGCCGAACGTCGCATACCAACCTATGCTGCGGCGACCAAAGGCGGCGAATAATCTTCCGAATTGAGAAGGACATAGACTTCCTCGAGATACTGAACGATGGATCCGTTGGTCCGCCAAAGCCTGGCTGGCATTTGGGAAACCCAGTTGGGATGCGTCATGATCGTCACCCGATCGCAGGCGAGATAAAGCGCCGTGCCTTGCTGCCAGTCAGGTCGGAATACGTCGCTGACTCGCCCGCCCTTACCACGCGGCCATCGGTGAAACGGTAGCGGGCAGTTGGCCTCCGGGTCCCAGAGTTGAGCGGTCGGCGGCTGTGCCGGAAAGCCACTGAGGTCAAAGCGCAAGCAGAAGGTACCGACGGACGCCTTTACGTCGATTAATGCTTTCGGCCATACGATTTCTCGCAAATGCCACTTCCCGTCCACCTCACCGAGACAGAACGGTACGGCCGCGACATCCGCACCAAAGGCGCGAGCATCGGGTGTCAAACTCGGTCGAGCGGCGTTCATGTCTTACCCCTGGAAACGCTCGTTCGGCACGAGGTCGAACGAAACACAGTGGCCACCGTGCTGCGTGAGCGCACCCAAGTGGGTCGAACCAATCGGACGCTCGGTCGTCCCGCTCAATTGCAGTACGTGCTCCGCGGCGTGCACGGGATCGACGCCGAACTCGCTGTCAGCCCATTTCTTCAGGCGGCTGACGGTCATCGCGGGCGACGCCAGGCGCTCGATCACCCGGCCATTGAAATGCACCACCACCTTGACTTCACAGTGTGGATGGAAGTGCAGCTTCGGATGACGCTTCTCGCGCAGAATCACGATCAGTCGCTCCTCCGTCAATATGAGGTCTCCGTCTTCTTCGAATGCCTTCAGTTGCTCAACCATGCTCCCTGACACAGTGCTGACCAGTTCAGCCAGCGTGATGCCCTCGATCACATCCAGACTCCGAACTTCGCGACAGCTTTGCATTTGGTAGAAAATAGTCATGATTCGCAATCCTCATCGTTTACCTTACCAGCCGAACACTGGTGATGGCTTTCACAAAGGAAATCGCATCGAGCCACAAAAACCGGAAAGTCTCGAGCGGCTTTCTTTGCGAGTGTCACTCGCGAAACCGGCAATCCGCACCCATTTCCCGACAGCTGGCCAACAGCGCCACCCAGGCCATACCGAACGGCAGCAGATCAGGTCAGGCGGGCACGGCGACTCGGCGCACAGCGGGCACGTAGAACTCTCTACGGTGGCGTCAGAGGGAAGTGAGAGCGAGAATCGGAGTAAGTCTTGCGTGACGGCATCTGGTCGGCCATGAATCGCGCGGAACTGTACGTTTCATGGCCGACTGAGGTCCAACAGAAGGTACGATGCCTCGTTGCTAGGCTGACGGGGCGATCGGTTAGAACAGGAATACTCTCAAAAGAGATAGATAATCGACGATCACTGCTCGCGAGCGAAGCGCTTCATGAGCACCAAAATATCAGCCGAAGACAGTCCAGCATGCCGCAAAGCCTCATCGAACGACTCCTGCTTGTTAGACGTCGCCCCGCTGGATGTGCACGAAGAAGTGGCCAGTCTTGCCACCTCTGGTCTCGCCATCAGATGAGAAACGGTGACCTCCCGCGCAACTTGAAGGTTGCGGGTTAGCGCATCGATAAGGCCATTCGGAATCGTCGGGAAACTGATCTTTCTGTCTCGAAGCTTGGTCACCACCTGCTTTGGCAAACCCAACGCTTCAACCAAACGGCCGAAATCCGTGCGCGACAAGGGCGCGATGGGGTTTTCCACTTTTTTCGGCGCCCGCCCGACCTGCGCTCTTTCTTGCTCGAAGCGAAGGTTGTGGAAGCGGCTAACGGCACGGCTAGCGACCGCCCTGGTGGCATCTGATTCGGCGGGTTCCTCAGAAAACGTGTCATTGACCAACGACGCTGCGAAATCGATGAGATCGTCCTTGTACTGAGGGAACGCTTGGATATAGTGGCTCAGTTGATCAGCGGTCGGCAGTTCCCGCTCCGCTGCAAATTGCAACAGCACCTCCTCAATTTGCAGCTCGGCTTGAGGATTGTTGATGGTCATCATTCACTCCTTAAAGTTGACGAGCTTCTCTGCGACTCGTTTCTGACGGTTCCTCACCGTCTTGGGTTGGACGTCAAGCGTAGCGGAAATGGTCAGCTCCCTCGGGTCGTTCGATTCACTCTGAACCCCAAGAACCGTCATGATGGCCAGCGTTCGTTGCGCCTCAGGAAGATTCGCAATTTCAGCAAGCACCTGAGCGGTGAACACGCCCCGCTCTGGCTCGGTCAACCCCAGTGGCAAAGACAAGTCAGCTCTGACTCGCTCCGCCAGATCCCGATTTGGTGCGTCATCATCGTCCGTGTCCCCCGAAATCGGCACGGACCGTGAATACCTGACATGAGCGCGGCGCGCCTCGCTCGCGGCGAGCGAGGTTACCGCGTTGTCGAATAGCACCTCAAAGAAGTCAAGCTGCTCGCAAAGTCCATCCCCTGCCGCGGCGACCAACAAGTCAACGAATCTGTCCACGACGTTCTGGGTCGCCTCGTCCGAATCGATACCGCGTACGAAGAGCTTGTGCTTGGCAAGCTTGCTGCAGTGACTCGTGAGCCGGGGGATCAATCCGTTCACCACCTTCGCATTGCCTGTTCGACACGCCTCGCGATACAGCGCGACCAGAGCCTCTGAACTACAGTAACCTTTTGCTCCTTTCGTAGCGATTGCAGCTCGCTCAAGCAACATCTCATCCGTTAGCCGGAGGAGTTCCTCAACCTCGACCTGAACCTGTGGCAAACGGGTCATCGTCACGCCGGCAAGCGTCCTTTTCGTCAACTGTCGGGCCATAGGGCCTCCCTTTCAGCGCTTCATATCCTCAAATAGCAACGACTTCGAAAAACCGGAAAGGCAAAGCGAAAAAATTTTCAATTATGCATTTTTATATATGTTTCGACCCTATTAAATACTCCATTGAACTCAACTGAGGCTAGCCGGGGGACCAGCCTATTGCTTAGATCGATGCACTCGACCAACTGAAATCGTGATCGCCACAGCTACGTACATGCACGCGAGGCATCTCGCCTAACTGACATCGAATTCGCGTCCGGACTTCCCCCCTTCTCCCCGCATCGCCTCCAGCGCGCCCCTTCATTCAAGCTCCTTTCTGAACTCGGCAATCCATTCACTCACCATGACTGAATATGGTGCTGAATCATGTGCCATTTCCTTGATTTCCCCGAGAATGCGGTCACTCAAATCGCACAACCGCCGCGAGATTGTCCGCCGTTTCATCAAAGGTATTTCATCGTCCCCGTCAACCGCATCCGCTACGGTCAACAGTTCAAGGACGACACCTCGGAGAAAATTGAGGTGCCGCAGGATTCGGGTGCGCTCATGGACCAGTCCTAGCCGGTTCAAGCCGTACACATGAATCGATATCGCACCGCGCTCACTCAGACTAAGTGCGTCCGCGTCGCTCCCGTGTTCGTTGATATCTTTAGCCTCATCAGTTTTCGCGAGATGGAATCGGGTTCGCGCGACATTGCCGTCACCTTTCGGGTAGACCAGTGCGATAGATGTCACTCCATTCACATTGAAGGCAATGTGATCAGAGGGATTATCTCTACATGGATCCAGCAGCAAAGCGCTTTCCTTATCGAACTTCGTTTGTTCGGCCTGCGCGCGGGTTCCCGATATCGGAAAGCTGTCAGCCTTCCCCGTTTTCAGTATTTTAGACTTATTGAATTCACGCGATTTTTCGTCATATTTCAGCAGTTTGCTGAAGCCGGAAGGGGTACGTTGTCCTCTTCGTCTATTGCAGTCGATGCATGAAGGCAGCAAATTCTCCCAGTCGCTGGCAAGCCACCAGTACCCCGGATGTTTCTCGTCTTCTGCGACTGCGCCCTTCGGTCGAAAATGCTCGACGTCCACGGGTGCGGTCGAGGCATAGGCACTCTCACAGTAGGCGCATTTCCCGTGAAACAGCTTTTCTAGGGCCAGCTTCACGTCGGGCAACTTGTACACCGAGAACACGAAGGTCCCTTTTTTGGGATCAGTACTCTTCACATGATCACGCGCGCGATCCAGCTCTGTCTTTCGGTTCCGGTCCTTTCTCTTCAGCCCCGCGGGAGCCGCTACCGCACTTCGATCAACTTTCCTCACGTTAGACTCCCCGCAGGATGTCGAGGATCCGGTCCTTGGCCGCCTTTCGGAGATTTGCTGCTTGCTCAGCCGATTTATTGCGCCGCTCTTTCAGAAACTCTGCAACTGCTTCTTGAACGAGACGTTGAGCCTCCGACGATCCCACGGGCAGGGACTCTGCGATCTCGCCCTCAAAGTTCTTCACAACTTCGGCCTCTTGTTCGCTCAGCTCCCCATTTCGCCTTTTTGCTAACAGATCAGCAACGCGGGCCATCTGCTGCTCGACCTCGGGTCGGTCGGTGCTCAAAAGTCCGAAGAAATCAGCCGTCAACAGCTGCTCAACTGTCAGTTGACTGACTTTCGGGAGATCATCATTAAGCTCAACTTTGACCATGATGCCGGGGTTCAGACGGTCTTGAACAGCACGCCGCATGACGACCACCTCATCGTCTTCCATCCCTCTCAGGCAAAGTGGATCGTGGCTTGTGACGATGAAAGTCATCCGAGGTAGCGCACTCCGAAGTCCCCTCATGATCTGCATTTTCCATCGCGGGTGAAGATGCGCCTCCACCTCATCGATCAGTACAATCCCTGTTGCGACATCCAGACCCCTGGATTTTTTTTGGGGCATTCGGTCCATGAGCCCGCGAAAAATGTCACATGTCATCGCAAGCACCGACCTGAACCCCGATGACACGGTACCCAGAGGCGTACGAAGTCTTTTGGATCCGCCTCCGGTTTCGATACGTGATACCACGTAACATCGTCTTGCCGAATGATCCCGCTCGACAATCTCAAAATTCCCTTCGACGCTGATGATCTCGCGCAGTGCACGTATGACCATATCGAAATCATCCGAATCCAGCCCCAGTAGCCACTCCTCAGGATTTGGAAGAATGGCTTCCTGATTAAACAAAGTAGCGACCGGAGACAGCGCAGTGTTGCTTTGGCGATTCTCAACAAATTGCCGGAACGCTCCATAGGCAAAGATCAGAGGAACGGGCGATTGCGCTGAGGCCGCGAACGATTCACCAATGGCGACGGTTCGCTTCCCGTTCTCAAATTCGAAGTGCAGTCGTGCAGTACGATGCCGCGACGATCGCTTACCACCGAGATAGGCTGGATTGAGCCTGAACCGGTCCAGATCGCCATCCATGCCTTTGCCCAGTGCTTCGGGGCTTAGTCCCAGAGCAATTGCTTCCAGGACCGTACTCTTCCCCACTGCGTTCTCACCCAGAATCAGTAAGGCGGGGGTAAGCTCACGATCACGCCTCTGATCGGTCGGCAGTCTGACCTCCAGTGCCTCGACGGACTTGAAATTTTTCAGCTTAATCGAAATAAGTCTGCCCGGATCACGAATATCTTTCGTGCCGGCGGACTGAGGGTGAGGTTCGCTGGTGTGATGCCACTCAATCAGTTTTCGGAGAACTTGTTTGCGAAACGACGCCCCCCGTGGGTGATCCCTATAGAACTCCCAGAAATTGCGATCCAGCGCCCTCTCATTTTGCAATGTACGACCAACAATTGCTTCGACAGCGTCGCAAAGCAGCCCGTGCCACAGACCACCAAACTCAAGGTCCTGAAACGCGAATACGTAAGGCATTCTGGAAATACTTTCCACTTGAGGACCCAACTTCAATAGGCGAGACACGTATCCGTAAATGATTCGGCGTCGACGCCTAACGAGGTTGCTTCGATTCAGATCGAATTTCTCAATCGTGTTGCCAGCGGCTAAGCTCTTTTTCGAGAACAGCTCTCCGTTCTCATGGAGTCCGATTGCGAGTCGGGGCCTTCGTTTTCCACACGGATCCAGCAGTGCAGGCCGCTCTTTAATTGGATATTCTGGCCAAAGTCCCGTATCCTCCTTAACATAGCGACGAAGGGTCATCAAGGACGGCAATTCCACCCGTTTTCCGTAGACCGGAAAGAAGTCATGCCGATCACTTTTATTGCATCCGCTGCAGATTGGATAGAGATTTTGCCAGGCTAGTGCCAACCAGCCATAGTAAAGATGCTGGATGCTAGCGTCGCCCATTGGTGACACGTCCGAAGACGGGCGAAACGGGACAACTTGCGGAGCACCTGAAAGTTTTGATTCACAGAAAGCACATTTTCCATGAAAAAGGTCAAATAGCGCTGCTTGCAACGACGTGTCATCGAGAAAATTCGCAAAACGCGGCGTCCGCGTTTGTGCTCGTACTTTCTCGTCCATTTCGAACAGATAAAGAAGTTCTTCTCTAGCTTTCCTCGCATAAGAACTCTGCAAGACAGCAGGAACTTCGACTGTGGATCTATCAAATAATTGCATTATTCGGTTTGTTGTAAGCTTAAATCACTAAGTACACGGCTTGCCAGCCCAGCTGCGAGATCAGCTCATTACGGTCGAAACCTGAAAGATCAGGTACGTAATCGCTCAGGAAAATTCCCAATTTGGCGACGTCCGCCCCCTCAATAAAAATTGGGGGACTTTCCACGAAATTGCAGAATGTTCGAAACATGGATGAAAATTTACGCCCCCTCTCCCCAGGTTATTAAATCCTGCGCCTCACCGAAAGTATAACGACGGATCTATGTCATTTCTACCGATCGCGGAACAAAAATCGAACAGTTACCGGATGAGGTGTTCACGGACAGAGAAACCCTCGCTACACAAGCCCTCCAGGTTGGTCAGCATCGACCTCGCGTACGAGCAAAAAGGAGGTCACGAAACGTGTTGGGTATATTGTGACTGGGAAACCAGGAGCACCCTGGGCAGCCAATCCAATATCAACTTACTTGAAAAATGAACACGGCCAAACGCAAGAACAAAGCATCCTGGATCTGGGGTGCCTTCGTGAGTATCGCAGTAGCCGCCGGGGCGGCTATCTCTCACTCAAAAGACGCGCTCGAGGCATGGGACAGCCTTGTCTATCATCGAGCGCACGTCATGGCCAGCATCATCAAAATCGACATGCAGGATCGAAGATTTGACGAAATCGTTGTACGCATCAGCAACCCGACCAATCACGCGGAGAGTCTGACCGAACCAAGTGTTGCATGCGTCAGCGATCGCGCGCCCAACGTGATGATCTCTGCATGGCAGTCGTCAGATATGCCACAGCCCATGCCAACCTTTCCCGCGCCCAAGGTATTTCCGGTCAATCTATCCGCCGGCGACACGGTCGAAACCACCGTGTTTTTCTTGAAAAGCCCCGCTGTCGAGGGGATACGGGGTTGTCGAGCGTTGAGATTTGCATGGATCAACGCGGCTCAAGCCCGAGTTCTGGGGCCCACGATCAAGTTGCCTCCCGGGACGGCTTCTCTCTCGGTTTATGGACCAAGCAACGCCTCCTCGATGTAGTGGATCCATGCCCGAATCATGATCGCCGTCATGTCCGGTCATCCATTAAAGACAGGCACGGCACATGCCGCGGCACATCGCCTGCTTTTGTCTGCAGTTCAAGCGAGATAGGACCGATCATTTTCGACGCTCGATGACCTATCCAGGCGTCTGGCAGGTAACAGTCAATCCGACATGCAACCGCTTGCCAACACCGGGCGCCCGCCAGGTATCACCTAGCCCACTCTCCAGGGGAATTGAGCTAAATATCACCCGTTTACGCAAACATGTCCGGCCGCGGCAGTGTTCGACTTGCCATCCACACCCGACGTGAAACGTCACCTCACGACCAGATGTGCAAATAGGAAACTTGCGATAAATAGTCTTATCGCCAGTGCCTTGCGCGCGACCTAAACTGGTTGCATGAGAACTGCGTCGACCTCCTCCGCAGGGCCAGCCAGCGGAAATCTCACTGCGCCCGCCCTGCCCGATCTCGCTTCGCTGGCCGCCCTGCGTGCCTGGCACGCCGGGCTCACGGCCCGCGCGGCAGTTGAGCGCTACCTGCCGCACCGCAAGGCCGATGGCCAGTCATCGCGTGGCCTCCTGAGCCGCATCCGTCGCCAGCTCGTCGCGTGCGCAGCCGCCCGTCGGCGCGATGATCTGATCCCGCTATTCACGCATCCGGCCGCGGATCGTACCCGCCACGCGGCACGGGTCGTTACCGCGCTCGACGTCCTGCGGACGACCCCCATCCCGGCGCCACAGCCGACCGACCCGGTGACCCACTGGCTGCCGCCGCGCATCGTGCGTGCACTGGCGGCCGCTGGCGTCGACTCGTTCGCCGACCTGCTGGTCCGGATGGCCCATCGCCAAGGCTGGTGGCTAGCGATGCCTGGGCTGGGGCGCCAGGGTGCGCACCGCGTCGCAACCTTTGTCGCGGCGCACTCGAACCTGGCCCAGCGTGCCGCCGCGCTCGTTCCGTACGAGACCGCGACCGTTCAGTTGATCCCGCGATGGTCCCTGGATGCACTGCCCGCTGACCTGGATGGTTCGCGGGGCCGCTTCCGGGCCCCGCCCGACACCTGCGGCCTCGCCGCCGCCAACGACCACCAGGCAATCGAGGCATGGCTGGTACTCCACGAGGGCACCCATACGGTGCGTGCCTACCGGCGCGAGGCCGAACGGCTGTTGCTGTGGGCCATTGTCGAGCGCCGCCAGCCCCTCTCGTCGCTCACCACCGACGACGCGATCGCCTATCGGGCCTTCCTGCGCCATCCGACGCCCGCCGCCCGCTGGATCGGTCCACCGCGCCCGCGCACGACGCCCGCGTGGCGTCCGTTCACGGGACACCTGACAGCGCGGTCGGCGGCCCATGCGCTGGCCATCCTGCGCGCGCTCTTCGGATGGCTCGTTGACCAGCACTACGTCGTGCTCAATCCGTTTGCAGGCGTGACAGTGCGCGGCGGCGCAGCCCGTGCACCGTTCGATACCGGGCGGGCGTTGACTGGCCGGGAATGGAAGATCGTACGGGCTGCGGCCGACCAGGTCGAGCGGACTGGCTGGACCGCACCGGCTGCAGAGCGACTGCGTTTTGTGCTGGATTTCGGCTACGCGACGGGCCTGCGGGCACAGGAACTGGTGGCGGCGACACTGGGCGGCATCACGGCTGACGCCCGCGGCGCCTTATGGCTGCAGGTAACAGGAAAAGGGGCGAAATCGGGGCGCGTTGCCCTGCCGCCCCTCGCGCGAGACGCGCTGCGGCGCGCACTGAAGGCGCGGGGTCTGCCGGTCATGCGCACTCGTTGGCATCCGGCGACACCGTTGGTCGCCGCGCTCAATGCAGAGCGTCGCGGGGAACGCCACGCCGGCATCAGTGCGACGCGGTTGCGGCAGGTGTTAGGTGAGTTTTTTCGGGAGACGGCCGAGCGCGCAAACGCCCGTCATCCGGCGCTTGCCGAGAAGCTACGGCACGCCAGCCCCCATTGGCTGCGACATACGCACGCCACGCATGCGCTGGACGCCGGGGTGGAATTGGTCGTCGTGCGTGACAATCTGCGCCACGCGTCGGTGGCCACCACCTCGACCTATCTCCATGGAGAAGAGGCAAAGCGTGCGCGCCAGGTCAGCGCGGCCTTCCAGCGCCAGCCCCGTCGATCACATCGTCGAGGCACGTCCCGCGCAGTCCAATAGTCGCGTCAAACACACGAGGCTAGGTGCGGCATAGGGGAAAAAATTGCTGCCGGCCACGCAGCGGCCTCGACTGGATCACGGTCAACCGATGTAAGCATACGCGTTCGCTCGAGCGTCGTGCAGTGCGTGGTGCTCGCCGCCATGCCGTGCGAAGTATTCGGCTTGCCGCCGAGGGTCGATCTGGCCACGGATATCCTCGAGCATCCAACCCTCAGGCAACTGGCCATCGAATAGAAATTGCACCAGGTTCAAGTCTGTCACCAAGTCATAGCAGAGCACCGGCTTAGAGCCAGTCGGGATACCTCCGATCCAAGCCCGTAGCGCCTGACGCAGTTGATTAAACGGCATCGCGCGCTCCCTGAATCGCCCCAGTTGCGGCAGCACCGCGGCCCGAACGAAGTCACTACAGCGCGCAGTATCGTAGTCCGTGCATTCGCCGTAGAACTCTGATCCGTTTTCCCCGACGATGGCGAGACTAATGAGTTGAGGTGCCTCGAAATCCGTGAACTCGGTATCGACGAAGAAACGATTTCCCCAACTGCCACGACCGTTGGATGGTACCGACCAAGTCGGCCCGTTGTGGAAGCGGGTATACGTCATAGTCGTTCACCTTGGGCACATTCAGCACATAACACCCGGACTTCCTCCCCATCCCACTACGACAGGCAAATCCGCGCACACGGCCTGTCCATCGGAACACGCGCCCTTCTCGATCATTTCGGCGCCGAGCCCGGACGCGATCGCCTTGCTTGCCAGACTCTTTTGCCTCGGGCGTAGCGCGTCGCGAAACCGCTCGGCACGGAAAACTTTCGCCCCGTCACCGTCGTGAACTGCGTCACCGTCAGCAATGTGCGGTCGTCCGCGCTTAATTCGGTCGCCCCAACCCGGATTTCGCTCAGTGGATCCAGATACCAGTCATCTACCTGACGCGCACGGCGCGTGCTGACCACCGCCGCCCCTCGCAGCACGTTACTGCCGTCGAGAAACTGCTTCAGCGATGCTGCTCCCGATGTGAGATCCGTCCAGATCACGCAGGGAATCCCGCGTGCTCGCTTTTCAGACACCCGTAGTACCAGTAAGTCGCCAGGCGTCCACTGTTCCATCACCGCCCATACAGCCGCACCGGCCATCGCCGACTGAAACGGTAGACGGTTCCCATCCTGAATCAAAAACATATGCCTTGCAGCTAGAGAAACTGGCCGTACCCGAGAAAATGGGTCGTAAATGCCGTGGCCAAACGAGCATCATACCGCGACCATCATTGGATGCAAAGGGTATCTGGCAAACGGGACGATGCAGGACATCTGGCCGCGATTGGCGCGACGGTCCGTGCTCGCCGGCTGGAGTTTGGCGTCTCGCAGGAAGCGCTTGCCCTTCTCACGGGAATCGATCGAAGTCACATGGGCCGTATCGAAAGAGGCCAGCGCAATTTGACCATCCTCAACCTCATCCGAATCGCTGACGCTCTGAATATTTCACCATCAAAGCTTCTGAAAAGCTCTGGTCTCTAAAGCAGTAGTGTTTTGCGTGCAAGGCCAATCTTTGTCACGCCAGCGTTCATAGTGATTGCGGACTTGTGACTCACCAACTCACCGACGAGGAAGGCCGCGATAAGCAATCCCATCACCATTGGCGCGACATCACCGACTCTCATCGAATATTGAGCTTGCTTACATCAAAGAGACGCGCATCCACTCGAATCACACTCTTAGATAGTCGCGCCCCGATGTCCAGGAAGTGTCCTATTGCAAACTGCTCGCCGACAATCTGAATTACAGCGCGTTGTTGCGAAGGTCGTGTCCACCACGGCCTGGATTACCTTGAGTCGATCAAGCTCTCGCATCGTCAGTGTCACCAATCCGGCTGGTTGCATGGTCGGCTCCGCGCCAGCTCAACGAGCCGTCCAGCATGCCAGCAGTCAAAAACACGACAATAGGATATGGCTGCTACAGTACGGCCGGATGGCAATTTAGCTTATGTCAAATTGGTTGTGCGCACAACAAAATGACGCTTCTCACGGGCTTTTTCGTGAGTGACCGCCTGTCGCCGGCGCCAGGACTCCCTTGCCGCGCAGCGCCGCTCAAACGGGATGCCGATCAGATCGACGTCGCCCGATCACGACGCGCCCGTGGCCGCAGCGGCCCCGACGGCAACTCAAGTGCCCTTCCTGATCGCCCGCCAGCGCGCGGTGCTTTCCTCCTTGAGTTCGATGCGCGCCTGCAGCGTCGGAAAGTAGACGTTCTCGACCTTTTGCGCCAGTCTAGGTAACGCTGGGCAGAACACCGGAACTGTCGGGCCTGCCCCGTACAGCAACGCCATGTCCGCGACCCTGGATCGAATGCCACCAGGTGCGGATGGCGCACCTGCTGCCACATCGAAGTGGCGCCTGCATAGCAGAGGTCGGTTGCCGACTTCACGAAGAAAACCACTGGTTGCTTCGAAGCGAACGCATAATGCGTTGACTGATGTGTGTGATTCACAGACTCCACGCATGCCCGCATCTCGGATCCCTCGGACGGGAAGTCACGCCTTGCGGCCACGGCGCTCCAGTTTCCAGTTAGATTCTGGTACGCTCCAATTCTCGCGCGAAAGTGGCCTCATCCGGGAGGACCGTCTGATACTCCGCTGCGAGTATCTTGTTCGGTAGGTTGCCGAATGCATAATGCGCCTCGGCCTCACCTTTTTCAGCACATAGAATCAAACCGACCGGTGGTTCTCGCCCTGCTTCATCCAATGTTCATGCGCGTAGTTGCGGTAGAGATACATCTGCCCCGCGTCCGCATCGCTGAAGCGGCCAACCTTCAGATCGATAATGAGCAGGCGTCGCAAGCGCCGGTGAAAAAACACAAGGTCGACTCGAAATCAAGTGTCATCGATCCGTAGACGCCGCTGGCGACCTATGAACGCAAAGTCATCACCGAGCTCGAGTAGGAAGTCAGCCAAATGCTGAATCAAGGCTGCTTCGAGATCCGACTCCGAATATTCGTCCTTCATGTCATGAAATTCGAGGACAAACGGATCGCAGATCGCCTCCTCAGGCGATAGAAGATCGCCGGGTTGCGCTTCAGCCGCCTTTCCGAGCAAGGACGCCTTGTTGCGTGACAGCGCCAGCCGCTCATAGAGCTGACTGCTGATCTGACGGTCAAGCTGTCGCACAGGCCGGCCCTCACGCAGCGCTTCGGTTTCCTAAAAGTTGCGAGCAGCTTTCGCTTTCACCGCGAGGAGGCGAACGTAGGCGGACCAGGGCAACGGAAAAGCCTGAGCGATTGAACTTAGCTCAAACGCCACGCCAGTCGGCACCTTCGCCGCTGCCTTGGTTGATTTTGTAGACGCTGTCGGGACGTTCCGGGCGGGCGTGGATTGTGCAGACACTGTCTGCACAATCCGGTCCGCAAGCCACGTCAGATAAAAGACGCGCATCTGTGCGAGATTGCGCCGTCCAAAGCCGCGACCAAATCGCTCTGACAGATCGGTTCCCAAACGGCGGATCACCGTCTCGCCATAAGCGGCACGCCCCTCCCCGCCCTGCTCGAACTCAACGATTCGTCGCCCGATCTCCCAATATGTCGCCGTCATCAGGGCGTTGACCGTGCGAGCTGTCGCTTCGCGCGCCGACGCGACTACATCAGCAATTTCACGGTGCAGGCCGGCATAAGCGGCCTGCCCGACATCGCACTGTGTCACAGCGCGTTCACCGCGTCCTTGAACGCCTTGCCGGCAGTGAACTTCACGGTTTTCGCGGCCGGGATGGCAATCTCCGCGCCCGTCGTCGGATTACGTCCCGCACGAGCAGCTCACTGCACCTGCGAAAACACGCCGAAACCAATGAGCTGTACCGATTCGCCGCGACTCACTGCGTCCGTGATCGCGCCCAAGACTGCCTGGACGGTTTTGCTTTCGTCGGTTTTGCTTGCGTCGGTTTTGCTGACACCCGTGTCCGCTGCGATCGCATCGATGAGTTCCTGCTTGGTCAAGTAACCCTCGGTTCCGTCATGCGACCGTCTTCAGGCAATCCTCCGCGCGCCAGCCGTGCAGCCAGTCGAGCGCGTCGTAGAACTGCGCCTGCGTGCGGCCGACCCAGAGCCCGTTGCGCACCTGCCGCTCGACGCCCTTCGCGTGATAGATCCGC
>NZ_JAAGPB010000134.1:0-18861 GCF_017104585.1 Burkholderia sp. Ac-20392 | reverse complement strand
TGAAATCCGGCAGCAGCGCGATGCCGAGCCCGCCGAGCGCGGCTTCACGCATCGCCTCGCTGTTGTTCGCCGCGAAGCTGCCGCGCACCGGCACGCTCACGCGCTCGCGCCGACGGCCGTGCGGCTCGAAGCTCCATGCGGCCGGCTCGTTGTCGCGCAGGTAGCACAGGCAGCTGTGATCGACGAGCTCGCTCGGGTGTCGCGGCGCGCCACGCGCGTCGAGGTAGTCGCGGCTCGCGACGAGCAGCGAGCGCGTGTCGCACAGCTTCCATGCGACGTGGGTCTGCGGCGCGGTGGTCGTATGGCGGATCGCGAGGTCGAAACCCTCCTGCGTCAGCGAATGCAGCCGATCCGACAGGTCGAGCTCGATCTGCACGCCCGGATGCTGCCGCAGGAAATCGGGCAGGTGCGGCACGACCTGCTGGCGCCCGAGCGCGACCGGCACCGTCAGGCGCAGCAGGCCGCGCGGTTCTCCGGCGAGATCCTTCACGCGCGCGAAGTGCTGCCCGATCGACTCGAACGCGTCGCGCGTGCTGTCGACGAGCGTCTGGCCGGCGTCGGTGAGCCGCACGCTGCGCGTCGTGCGCCGCACGAGCGGCACGCCGGCCGCTTTTTCGAGATCGGCGATGCGCTGGCTCATCGCGGCCTTGCTGATGCCGAGCCGCTGCGCCGCGGCGGTGAAACTGCCGGCCGCGGCCAGCACCGTCAGCGAATGGATATGCGGCCAGAGCGCCTGGACATTTTGCTGATTCATCCGGTGATTATTCAGAATTCTGAACAGTGAATCAAGCTGCGCGGCCTTCTCCCGCCCGGTGCGTTTGCCTAGACTGGGTGCTGTCCACCCTCACCCGATCCCCAGGAGACACGATGAATCCGGTTCCCGCGTACACCTCCGACGCCGACGTCGGCCACTATGTCGACGGCGCGCCCGTCGCCGGCCGCAGCGGCCGCTTCCAGGACGTCCTCAATCCCGCGCTCGGCCGTGCGGTGCGCCGCGTGGCGCTCGCCGACGACAGCGAAGTGCAGCAGGCCGTCGCGTCGGCCAACGCCGCGTTCCCGGCCTGGGCCGCGACGCCGCCGATCCGCCGCGCGCGCGTCATGCACCGCTTCCTGCAACTGATGAACGAGCACCGCGACGCCCTCGCGGCGATCATCACGGCCGAGCACGGCAAGGTGTTCTCCGACGCGCAGGGCGAAGTCGCCCGCGGCATCGACATCATCGAATTCGCGTGCGGCGTGCCGCAACTCCTGAAGGGCGACTTCACCGACCAGGTCAGCACCGGCATCGACAACTGGACGATGCGCCAGCCGCTCGGCGTCGTCGCGGGCATCACGCCGTTCAACTTCCCGTGCATGGTGCCGTGCTGGATGTTCCCGGTCGCGATCGCGACGGGCAACACGTTCGTGCTGAAGCCGAGCGAGCGCGACCCGTCGGCGGCCCTGTTCATCGCCGACCTGCTCACGCAGGCCGGGCTGCCGGCCGGCGTGTTCAACGTCGTGCAGGGCGGCAAGGGCGCGGTCGACGCGCTGCTCGACCATCCCGACGTGCAGGCCGTCAGCTTCGTCGGCTCGACGCCGATCGCGGCCTACGTGCAGCAGCGCGCCGTGCAGTCGGGCAAGCGCGTGCAGGCGCTCGGCGGCGCGAAGAACCACCTCGTCGTGATGCCCGACGCGAACCTCGAGCAGGCCGTCGACGCGCTGATCGGCGCCGCGTACGGCTCGGCCGGCGAACGCTGCATGGCGATCAGCGTCGCGGTGCTGGTGGGCGATATTGCGGACAAGATCGTGCCGCTGGTGGCCGAGCGTGCGCGCAAGCTGGTGATCGGCGACGGCATGTCGCCGGAAGTCGAGATGGGCCCGATCGTCACCGGCGAAGCACTCAAGCGCATCGAAGGCTATATCGAGCAAGGCGTGAACGAAGGCGCGCAACTGGTGGTCGACGGCCGCGGGCTGCGCGTGCCCGGCCGCGAGGCAGGCTTCTTCACCGGCGGCACGCTGTTCGACCACGTGACGCCCGACATGCGCATCTACAAGGAAGAAATCTTCGGGCCCGTGCTCGGCTGTGTGCGCGTGAAGGATTTCGGCGAGGCGGTCGACCTGATCAACGCGCACGAATTCGGCAACGGCGTGTCGTGCTTCACGAGCGACGGCGGCATCGCACGCGAGTTCTCGCGGCGCATCCAGGTCGGGATGGTCGGCATCAACGTGCCGATTCCGGTGCCGATGGCGTGGCACGGCTTCGGCGGCTGGAAGAAGAGCCTGTTCGGCGACATGCACGCGTACGGCGAGGAAGGCGTGCGCTTCTATACGCGCCAGAAGTCGGTGATGCAGCGCTGGTCGTCGAGCATCGGCAAGGGCGCCGAATTCGCGATGCCGACCGCGAAGTAACCGCCTGACGGCACGCCGCCCGCGGCTCTGTCACGCGGGCGGTGCGCCGGCAGGATGCGTCAGCCGGCCTTCGTGCCGTGCGCGCCGTCGGCGGTCGGCAGGTACGACAGTTCGAGCCGGTACGCGAGCGCGACGAACAGGCTCTGCGCAAGACCCATCGTGGCGGTCAGCGCGCGGAAGCCGAATGTGGCGCTGTCCTGCACCATCAGCGTCACCTCTGCCTCCCGCGCCAGCGGGCTCATCCGGCTGTCGGTGATCGCGATCAGCCGCGCGCCGCGCTGCACGGCCTGCTGCGCGACCTGCACGGTTTCCTCCGCATACGGCATGAACGAGATGACGATCATCACGTCGCCCTCGCGCACCGAGCGGATCTGCCCGAGATGCATGCTGCCGAGCGCGCTGAACAAGCCGATGCGCTTGTCGGTGTGCTGCAGCGCGTAGTCGAGGTACACGGCAATCGGAAACGCGCGCCGCGAGCCCGCGATCCAGATCGCCTGCGTTTCGGCGAGCAGGTCGACGGCCTGCGCGAGCGCCTGCGAATCGAGCGTCTGCCGCAGCTGCTGCATCCCGGCGATGCTGCCCTTGATGAACTCGTCGGCGATCTGCTCGGGCTGCAGGCTCGACGAGCCCGATTCGATCACGTCGCGCAGCCGCAGGTTGTACGCGCGTCCCGGCGCGATCTGCTGCGCGATCCCTTCGCGGAACAGCCGCTGCATCTCGGAGAAGCCGGAAAAGCCGAAGTGTTTCGCGAAGCGCACGACGGCCGACGGCTGGACGCCGCACGCTTCCGCGAGCGACTGGATGCCTTCCAGGCCAAGCTGGTCCCGATGCGTTTCCACGTGGCGTGCAATCACCTTCAGGCGATTGCTGAGGCCGTCGTACTCCTGCGTCAGATGCTGCAGGAACTGCTCGACGGTGGCGGGAGGTTTCTCGGATGAACTCATCGGATAGCGCGAAGTTGACGGCCCCGACGTGCGCGCGATGTTGACGAACGCGGCCCGGGGCTCACCTGGATACATGCATGAAGGGCGAATTTAATCACGTTTGCGGCGCGGCCCGCGCCGCGTGCTCGCTCCCACGCGCTCGATCATCACTTGCCTACGCTCCACGGCAATACTGGAAGCGATTGTCCAACGCTCTCGCGGCGTCGTAAAGATTAGGGTGTCTACCAAGGCCGGCCGTCGGTGCGAAGCCTTGCACGACGGGCGCGCAGCGCGCCTCAGCCGGCCCGTGCCGCCGGTTCAGCGATAGTCGACCCACACACCGCCCGCATCGGCGGAGCGCACGCAGTTCTCGACCCAGCGCACGCCTTCCACGCCCGCGTGGACGTCCGGATAACGGATGTTCTTCAACGCCGCGGCGTCGCCGCGATCGGCCGCATCCATCGCGAGCGCGAAGCGCGCGTAGAGATTCGACCAAGCCTCGAACAGTCCTTCCGGATGCCCGGCGCCGATGCGATCCTCGCGCAATGCATGCGGATGCAGATAACCCATCCCGCGATCGAGCACCTGGGCGGGCTGCCCCTGCACTTCGTAGCGCAACTGGTTCGGATGCTCGTCCCACCACTCGACGCTCGCCTTCGAGCCGATCACGCGCACCTTCTGGCTGTGCATCGAGCCCGCGTTCACCGCGCTCGACCACACGTAGCCGACCGCGCCCGTATCGTATTCCATGATCGTGAACGCGTTGTCTTCCAGCGGCGCGCGACTCTTCACGAAGCTCTGCCGCGAACACATCAGGCGCTGGATCTTCAGCTCGGGCGCCATCACTTCGGAGATGTACAGCGGATGCGTGCCGATGTCGCCGAGCACGTAGCTCGGGCCCGCGAACTTCGGGTCGACGCGCCAGCGCGCGGCCGCGCTCGCCGCCTCGACACCCTC
This sequence comes from Burkholderia sp. Ac-20392, assembly GCF_017104585.1. Classification (NCBI taxonomy): domain Bacteria; kingdom Pseudomonadati; phylum Pseudomonadota; class Betaproteobacteria; order Burkholderiales; family Burkholderiaceae; genus Burkholderia; species Burkholderia sp. Ac-20392. Next base: position 14,593 of record NZ_JAAGPB010000134.1, on the reverse strand, counting down.
GCTGTGGAACCCGTGCGCGAACTGCATCTGCACGATGCGGATCTCGCCTAGATCGCCGCGCGCGATCATCTCGCGCGCCTGTTCGATCATCTGGTGTCCGGAATAACCGTATGCGACGCCGACGATCCGGTTTTTCTCGACCGACAGCCGCTGCAGCGCTTCGGCCTCCTCGGTCGTGAAGCACAGCGGCTTCTCGCAGACCACGTGCAGCCCCGCGTTCAGCGCGGCGCGGCAGATCTCGAAGTGCGTGTTGTTCGGCGTCGCGATCGACACCGCGCGAATGCCGTCCGGGCGGCGCGCCTCGGCGTCGAACATCGACGCGTAGTCGGGATAGCAGCGCTCGGCCGCGACGCCGAGCTTCACGCCGAACTGGCGGCCGCGTTCCGGATCGATGTCGAACGCGCCGGCGACCAGCTGGAAGCTGCCGTCGCGCAACGCGGCCGACCGGTGGCTGTAGCCGATCTGGCTGCCGAGCCCGCCGCCGACCATGCCCCAGCGAATCGAATGTCCAAGCAGAATCTGTCCGTCAATCATGATGGTGGTGTTCCAGGTCCGTGTTCAGTTCAGGGGGTGCGCGGTGCGCCGAATCATGCGAAGCCGGCCGACGCGAGAAACGCACGGCTTGCGGCGACGTCACGCAGGCTCGTGCCGGCATTGCGCGGATCGCGCTCCTGCTCGATCGTGATGTAACCGGCGTAGCCGATGTCGTCGAGCGCGTGCCGGATCGACCGGTAGTCGAGCACGCCGGTGCCGATCGGGCACATCACGCCGCGCGCACACGCGGCGAAGAACGCGATGTGCTCGCCCATCACCGCGTCGTACACGGCCGCGTCGATGTCCTTGAAATGCACGTAGTCGAGGCGCGCCGCGTGGCGGCGCAGCCAGGCTTCCGGGTCCATGCCCGAGTAGTACAGGTGGCCCGTGTCGAGACAGAGGCCGGCCGTGTCGGCCGGAATGTCGGCGACGATCCGGTCGATCTCGTCCGCGAACTCGATGTAGCCGCCCGCATGCGGATGGATCACCGTGCGCACGCCGAATTCGTCGCGCGCGATCGTCGCGATCTGCCGGATCTGCTCGACCATCGTCGACCAGCTTTCGTCCGACAGCCGCGGCGCGCGATCGCCATGACCGGCCGCGTAGTCGCGTTCCTCGTGACCCCAGTCCATCACGACCAGGTACGGCGCCGCATGGCGCTGGCCGTCCTGCGTCGGCAGTTTCGGCAGCCGCGTGATCAGCGCGCAGATGTCGCGCGTCTGGCGCAGCAGGTTCGGCAAGTTCTCCGGCGACACCAGGTCGTCGAAGATGGTGCCGGCGGTGATGCTCAGGCGCTGCCGCTCAAGCTCGGCGCTCACCACCTCCAGCTCGAGCGGGATGTAGCCGTACGGCCCGAGCTCGATGCCCGAGTAGCCGGCCGCGGCCGCTTCGGCAAGCACCTGCCGCCACGGCGGCAAGTGCGGGTTCTTCACGTCGTCGACACCCCAGCAGCACGGTGCGCAACCCATCTTCATCGTCATGTCGGTCAGTCCGGCAGGTTGGCGGCTGCGGTTCAGCCGCGATAGAACGCAGGGCGTTCGGCCATCGCGATCGGCTCGACCGCCCCGCTCTTTTGCGCACGCACGCAGGCGTCGGCCGCGACCGCCGCCGCGTAGCCGTCCCAGGCCGACGGCCCGGTGAGCGCGTGCGCCCGCACACCGTCGATGAACGCCTGCAGCTCGACGTCGTACGACGCGATGAAGCGCTCCTTCCAGTCGGTCATGATCTCGACCGACTGCCGCGCCGCGTGCTTGATCCCCACGGCCGGCGGATCGGGCAGCTTCGCGATGCCCTGCTCGCCGACCACCTCGCACTGGATGTCGTAGCCGTACTGGCAGTTCACGAAGATCTCGACGTCGATGCGCACGCCGCTCGCGGTTTCCAGCAGCACGATCTGCGGATCGGCGAGATGCGACGATGCATGGCGCGTCTTCTTCGGATAGACGACCTGCGTGCTCACGTAGTCCTCGCCAAGCAGCCAGCGCAGCACGTCGAGTTCGTGGATCAGCGTATCGGTGATCGCCATGTCGGTCGTGTAGCGCTCGCCGACCGACTGGTTGCGGTGCGCGCAGTGCAGCATCAGCGGCGCGCCGATCTCGCCGCTGTCGATCACGCGCTTCAGCGCGCGGTAACCTTCGTCGTACGGCCGCATGAAGCCGACCTGCACGAGCCGCTTGCCGTGCGCGACTTCGGCTTCGACGATCCGCATGCAGCCTTCGGCCGTGACGGCGAGCGGCTTCTCGCAGAACACGGGCTTGCCGTGCGCGATCGCGTCGAGCACGAACGCTTCGTGCGTCGGCCCCCACGACGTGACGAGCACGGCCTCTACGTCGGCAGCCGCGACCACCTCGTGGCCGTCGCCGTAGATCTCGGCGTCGAGCCCGTACTTCGTCACCGCGTCGCGCGCCTGCTGCGGATCGATGTCGTTGACGGCCACGACCCGCGCGCCGGACAGCGTGCGGGTCAGTCTGCGAATATGGTCCTGGCCGATCGCACCGCAGCCGATCACGCCGATTTGCAAGGTCATCTAAAAGTCTCCAGTCGTTCATTGGCGGTGCGGCACGCGCCGCACCGGTCAGTCATTCGTCAGCGCGTCGATCGATCGAAATGACGATCGACGTAGCGCTGGATCGTGTCGCGCATGTAGCGCGACGATGCTTCCGCGCGGTCCTCCCACGCGAACACGCACGACGACATCACACCGTCGAAGCCTGCCGCGCCGAGCGCGCGAAAGAACACGTCCCAGTCGATCTCGCCCTGCCCGATGTCGAGATGCTGGTGCACGCGAATCTGGTTCGAACCGGGCGGGTTCACGATGTAGCGCAGCTGGCTGCTCTTGCGGTGGTCGAAGGTATCGGCCACGCGCACGTGCGCGAGGATCGGCGCGGCCTGCGCGATCATCGCGGCCATGTCGTCGCCGTAGTAGAACGTGTGCGGTGCGATGTACGACAGCTTCAGCGACGGCGAGCCGATGTTCGTGACGATGTCGATCGCGGGCTGCAACTGCTCGATCCAGTCCTCCGGATGCGGCTCGACCGACAGCACGATGTGTTCGCGCTCGAGAATCGGCAGCAGTTCGTCCATCGACCGGAACCACGCGGCTTCGCACAATTCCTTCTGGTTCGCCCCCGGCCGTTCGCCGACCGAGCGCTCGGGCGACGCGCCGCGCCCGAACTCCGACACCATCAGCGCGCACTCCATCTCGACCGCCACCTCGATCGCCTTCTTCCAGCAGCGCACCGCCCATTGCCGCTCGTCCTCGAACGGGCTCGCCCAGCGGTACATCGGCTGCAGCGACGCAAGGCCGACGCCGCTCGTGCGCATCGCCTGCCGGAACGCGGCCATCCGTTCACGCGTGGCGCGCGGCATCACCCACCAGTCGAGAAAGTCGCTGCGCGGCGACAGCTCGATCTGGTCGTAGCCGAGCTCGGCCACCGCGTGCGGCAGGCGGTCGAGCGGCAGGTGGCGAATCATGTACGGGTCCAGCGCGATCTTCATCGAATGTCCTCGACGGTGGCGGGTGCCGGACGCAGGCGGCGGCACGTGCCGCCCTCGGCCGACGATGCTTGACGGCTCAGCGGCGCTTCTTCTTGTTGCGGTACTGGTCGGCGATCACGGCCGCGACGATGATCGCGCCCTTGACCATCTCCTGGTAATACGCGTCGATGCGGATGAACGTGAAGCCCGACGTCATCACGCCGAGGATCAGCACGCCGATCACGGTGCCCGTCACGCGGCCGAGGCCGCCCGACAGCGACGTGCCGCCGATCACGACCGCCGCGATCGCATCGAGCTCGTACATCACGCCCATGCCCGACTGGCCCGAGATCGCGCGGGCGGCCGTCACGGTGCCGGCGATCCCGCTCAGCAGGCCCGCGATCGCATAGACGAAGATCAGGTGGCGCGTGACGTTGATGCCCGACACGACGGCCGCGTGACGGTTCGCGCCGATCGCATACGTGTACTTGCCGAAACGCGTGTAGCGCAGCACGACGTGGAAGATCGCGGCGACCACGAGAAAGATGATCACCGGGTTGGCGCCCGCGCCGATGGCCGCGAACTGGTCGGTCAGCATCGACACCGGCATCCCGTTGGTGAACCACTTCGCGAAGCCGCGCGCGGCGACCATCGTGCCGAGCGTCGCGATGAACGGCGGGATGCCCGTCATCGCGATCAGCGAGCCGTTCAGCAGACCGACCAGCAGCCCGACGCACACGCCGGCCAGCACGGGCCAGATGATCGGCAGGTCGGTCAGGTGCGGAAACACCGCGCGCGGGAAGTCCGACACCTGCGCGAGACTGGCCGAGACGACCGCCGCCGCCGCCACGACCGACCCCGACGACAGGTCGATCCCGCTGGTGATGATCACGAGGTTCACGCCGACCGCGATGATGCCGATCACGGCCATCTGCAGCACGATGATCTCGAGCCGCTCGGCGTTGAACAGGAAGCTCTGGCCGACGACGATCCAGCCGACGATCTCGAAGAACAGGCTGATGCCGACGAGCACGAGGAAGATGCTCAGCTCGGGCGGCCACTTCGTGTGCCGCGTCTTGATGGTCATGGTCTGCGCATCCGCGACCGGGTTCATGTTGCCCATTTCCTTGTCTCCAATCTTGGTTCGGCTCAGCGCGACGCGAGATCCATGATGCGGACCTGGTCGGCGTCCTTGCGATCGACGATGCCGGTCATGCGCCCTTCGTGCATCACCATCACGCGATCGCTCATTCCCAGCACTTCCGGCATTTCCGACGAGATCATCAGCACCGCGACGCCCTTGCCGGCGAGCGCGCTGACGAGCCGGTGGATCTCGGCCTTCGCGCCGACGTCGATGCCGCGCGTCGGTTCGTCGAGGATCAGGATGCGCGGCTGCGTGAGCAGCCACCGGCCGATCAGCACCTTCTGCTGGTTGCCGCCCGACAGGTTCTGGATTTCCTCGTGCAGCCCGGGCGACTTCACGCGCAGCATCCGGCTCATTTCCTCGCAGTCGCGCTTCAGTTGCGCCTGCCGCACGAAATTGAACTTCACGTAGCGGTTGCTGAGCACCGCGGCTTCCATGTTCGCGAGCAGGTCGAGATTCAGGAAGCAGCCGGTGTCCTTGCGGTCTTCGGTGAGGAAGGCCATCCCGTACTTCATCGCCTGCGCGGGCGTCGTGATGCGCACCGGCTTGCCGTCGATCCGGATCTCGCCCGACGTGGCCGGCACGACGCCGAACAGCGCCTCTGCGACGTTCGAGCGCCCCGAGCCGACGAGGCCGGCCACGCCGAGGATCTCGCCCGCGCGCAGTTCGAAACTCACGTCGCGGAACACGCCGTCGACGCCGAGGTTCTTCACCGACAGCACGACGTCGCCGATCGGCACTTCTTCCTTCGGGAACATCTGCGTGATCTCGCGCCCGACCATCATGCGGATGATGTCGTCGCGCGTGACGTCGCTCGATGCATGGGTGCCGATGTACTTGCCGTCGCGGAACACCGAGAACTCGTCGGCGATCTCGAACAGCTCGTTCATCTTGTGCGTGATGTAGACGATGCCCTTGCCCTGCTCGCGCAATTGGCGAATGATCCGGAACAGGTGCGTGACTTCCTTGTCGGTCAGTGCGGAAGTCGGCTCGTCCATGATCAGCACGTCGGAGTCGAACGACACGGCCTTCGCGATCTCGACCATCTGGCGGCTCGCGACGGTCAGCGTACGCACGTCGGTTTCCGGATCGATGTCGATCGACAGCCGTTCGAACAGCTCGGCCGTCTGGCGGCGCAGCGCGGCGTGGTCGATCAGGCCGAAGCGGTTCTTCGGTTCGCGGCGGATCCAGATGTTCTCCGCGACCGTCATGTACGGCATCAGGTTGAGTTCCTGGTGGATCATCGCGATGCCGCGGTCGAGCGCATCGAGCGGGCCGTTCAGCACGACGGGCTCGCCGTTGATCAGGATCTCGCCCTGGTCGGGCGTGTAGACGCCCGCGATGATCTTCATCAGCGTCGACTTGCCCGCGCCGTTCTCGCCCATCAGTGCATGGACGGTGCCGCGACGCACGCGGAACTGCACGCCGTCGAGCGCGACGACGCCGGGAAAGGACTTGCCGACGCCGCGCACTTCGAGCACGCAGTCGGCCGCGGAAGAAGCCGGCGGGGCCGACGAGCCGGCCGGGCCGGACGAAGCGGCCCGCGCATCGTCGCCGGCCATCGGGCGCGCGACTCTGGCTGTAAACATGGACGTTCCTCGACAAGTCGCGCGCGAACCCGGCCATGCCGGGCCCGCGCAGTTCAACGGATCACCGGTCAGTGCTTCGCGTACTGGTTCATGTTCTCGGGCGTCACGAGCTCGAACGGCACGTTCACGTAGCGGTCGACGGGCTGTTTCTTCGCGAGCTTGAGCGCGGCCGCGACGGCCTGCTGGCCCTGCCCCGCCGCGTTCTGGTACACCGACACCTTCAGCTCGCCGCTCTTCATCGACGCGAGGCCGTCCGGCGTCGCGTCGATGCCGGCGACGATCGTCTTCGGCGTCAGCTTGCGCGCGGCCTTCAGCGCGTTGATCGCGCCGATCGCCATCTCGTCATTGTTGGAGATGATCGCGTCGAACTTCGTGCCGGAGCTCAGCCAGTTCATCGTGATGTCCTGGCCCTGCGTGCGGCTCCACTTGCCTTCGCGCTTGTCGACGATCTTCATGCCCGAGCAATCCTTCGTCGCGATCACGTCCTCGATGTCCTTGGTGCGGGCGCGCGCCGATTCGTTGGACAGTTCGCCCATCAGCACGAGAAGGTCGCCCTTGCCGCCGAGCAGCTTGCACACCTGGCGCGCCTGCAGCGTGCCCGACTGCTTCTCGTCGGACGCGACGACCGCGACGCCGGTCGGCAGCTTGTCGAAATCGACCGGCTTGCGGTTCACGTAGACGAGCGGGATCTTCGCGGCCGTCACCATCTTGGTGATCTTCGGCGTCGCGTCGGTATCGACCGCATTCACGATGATCGCGTCGACTTTCTGCGCGATCATGTTCTGGACCTGGCTCAACTGCTTGCCGACGTCGTTGCCGCCGTCCTCGATCTGTACCGTCGCGCCATCCTTCTTCGCCGAATCGGCGATGCTGTTGCGCAGGATGGTCAGGAACGTGTCGTCGAACGACGCCATCGTCACGCCGATCTTCTCGGCATGCGCGAGCGGCGCAGCCAGGATCGCGGCGGCCGCGACGGCCATCAGCTTGGTCTTCATGATCAATCTGTCTCCTCATCTCCGGGGGCGGAAGACGGCGCGTTGCGCGCCGCCGGGCCGAGTCCGATCTGGTCCGATCGGGACTGAAGCATCCGGATGAAACTGTAGATCACTTCCTCGAAAATTTGGAAATTTATTTCTACGTGATTTCACCTAGGGAACTGGATTTCCAAAAAGTCTAGACTCCGTTCCGTAGCCCGATTCCTTGCGGCAGGCAGTCCCGCGTCGTGCAGTACACGGCGCGGACGGCCGCCAGAGGATCGGTCCCCTAATCCGCCGGCATCGCCGAACGCCGGCCGCGAGCGTGACACGTGATATGAGCCTGCTGAACTTTCCGAGTGACCGCCCCATCGATCTCGCCTGCCTCGGCCGCGTGGCCGTGGATCTCTATGCGCAGCAGTACGGCAGCCGTCTGGAGGATGCGCGCAGCTTCCAGATGTATCTCGGCGGCTCGTCCGGCAACGTCGCGTTCGGCGTGGCCCGGCTCGGGCTGAAGACCGCGATGATCTCGCGTGTCGGCGACGAGCAGATGGGCCGCTTCCTGCGCGAGACGCTCGAGCGCGAAGGCTGCGACACGAGCCAGCTGCAGACCGACCGCGAGCGCCTCACCGCACTGGTGCTGCTCGGGCTGAAGGATCGCGACACGTTCCCGCTGCTGTTCGTGCGCGAGAACTGCGCGGACATGGCCGTGCGCGCCGACGAGATCAGCGAGGACTTCATCGCCGGCTGCCGCGCGCTCGCGATCACCGGCACGCATCTGTCGACGCCGGGTACGCGCGAGGCGTCGCTGACGGCACTCGGTTATGCGCGCCGCCATGGCGTCGTGCGGATTCTCGACATCGACTACCGGCCCGTGCTGTGGGGGCTGACCTCACGCGGCGCGGGCGAAAACCGCTACGTGCCGGACGCGCAGGTGACGCGGCAACTGCAGCAGGTGCTCGGCGAATTCGACCTGCTGGTCGGCACCGAGGAGGAATTCCTGATCGCGGGCGGCGTGCCGCACGACGTGATCGGCTCGTTGCAGGCGGTGCGCAACATCACGAACGCGACGCTGGTCGTCAAGCGCGGCGCGCTCGGCTGCTGCGTGATCGAAGGCGACATTCCCGCCCGCATCGACGATGCACCGACCTTCCTCGGCGAACGCGTCGAGGTGCTCAACGTGCTCGGCGCGGGCGACGCGTTCCTGTCGGGCCTGCTGTCGGGGCTGCTGCGCGGCCGCGACTGGGCCGAGTCGACGCGCATCGCGAACGCGTGCGGCGCGATCGTCGTGTCGCGCCACGCGTGTTCGGCCGCGATGCCGACGCCGGCCGAACTCGCGCACTGGTTCGACGGCAGCCGCAATCCGGTAGTCGACGCCGACCACACGCTCGCGCACCTGCATCGCGTGACGGTGCCGCGCCGCGAATGGGACGACCTGTGCGTGATGGCGTTCGACCATCGCAGCCAGTTCTACGAACTCGCGGTGCAGGCGGGCGCGGACGAAGCGCGGATCAAGACGCTGAAGCGCCTGCTCGTGCGCGCGGTCGAACAGGTCGAGCGCGATCGTCATATCGAAGGCCACGTCGGCGTGCTGATCGACGGCGGCGGCTACGGCAGCGACGCGCTTGCGTCGGCGACCGGACGCGGCTGGTGGGTCGGCCGCCCGGTCGAGCTGCCGGGCTCGCGGCCGCTGCGTTTCGACGAAACGCGCTCGGTCGGCTCGTCGCTCACGCACTGGCCGACCGAACAGGTCGTGAAGTGCCTCGTGCACTATCACCCCGACGACCAGGTCGACCTGCGCGTCGAACAGGAGCAGCGCGTGCTGGAACTGTGGGAAGCGACGCGCGCCAGCGGCAACGAACTGCTGCTGGAAATGATTCCGCCGCGCGCGGTTACGCCGGCCGGCACCGAGGACGACGCGGTGCTGCGCACGATCGCGCGCTTCTACAACCTCGGCGTGATGCCCGAATGGTGGAAGCTCACGCCGCTGAGCGCCGACGGCTGGACGCGGCTCGCCGCGCTGATCGCCGAGCGCGACCCGCACTGCCGCGGCGCCGTGATCCTCGGGCTGAACCAGCCGCTGCAATACCTCGTCGACAGCTTCCGCTCGGCGACCAACCCGATCGTCAAGGGCTTCATGGTCGGGCGCACGCTGTGGGCCGACGCTTCGCTGAACTGGTTCGCCGGCCGGATCGACGACCAGGCGCTGATCGACGAAGTCGCCGGCAACTTCGCGCAGCTGGTCGACGCGTGGCTCGGCCGCCGTGCCGCGGCCGCCCGCGCCGACGCAGCCTGACGCGACGCCTGCGATGACCCATTCCCCTTCACCGACCGACATGACCTCTACCGTGAGACTGACCGTCAGCCAGGCGCTCGTGCGCTACCTGGCCGCCCTGCGCGCCGAAGTCGTCCAGCCCGACGGCCGCACCGAGATCCTGCCGTACTGCGGCGGCGTGTTCGCGATCTTCGGCCATGGCAACGTGGCCGGGCTCGGCGAGGCGCTGCACGCGGAAAAAGACCGCCTGCCGACCTTCCGCGCCCATAACGAGCAAGGGATGGCCAATGCGGCCGTCGCGTTTGCGAAAGCGAATTTCCGCCAGCGGATGATGGCCGCGACGTCGAGCATCGGCCCCGGCGCGACCAACATGCTGACGTCGGCCGCGCTCGCGCACGTCGGCCGGCTGCCGCTGCTGCTGCTGCCCGGCGACGTGTTCGTGTCGCGGCTGCCCGACCCCGTGCTGCAGCAGGTCGAGGATTTCGAACAGGGCGACGTCAGCGCGAACGACTGCTTCCGGCCGGTCACGCGCTACTTCGACCGGATCACGTCGCCCGAGCAGTTGCTCGTCGCGCTGCCGCGTGCGATCCAGGTGATGACCGACCCCGCGCAATGCGGCCCCGTGTGCCTCGCGTTGCCGCAGGACGTGCAGACTTTCGCGTACGACTGGCCCGAGGATTTCTTCGCGCCGCCGGTGATCCGGATGCGCCGGCCGCCGGCCGACACGCTCGAACTCGCCGATGCGCTCGACGTGCTGAAGGCCGCGAAGAAACCGCTGATCGTCGCGGGCGGCGGCGTGCTGTACAGCCAGGCGTGGGACGCGCTGCGTGCGTTCGCCGATACGCATGGCGTGCCGGTCGCGGAATCGCAGGCCGGCAAGGGCAGCCTCGCGTGGGACCACCCGCTGAATCTCGGGTCGATCGGCGTGACGGGCTCGCCTGCCGCGAACCGTGCGGCCGCGCAGGCCGACGTGGTGTTCGCGGTCGGCACGCGGCTGCAGGATTTCACGACCGGCTCGCATGCGCTCTACGGCAACGCGACGCTCTTGAGCCTGAACGTGCAGCCGTTCGACGCGGGCAAGAAACGCGGCCGTCAACTGGTGGCCGATGCGCGCACGGGCCTCGGCCAGCTGTCGGCCGCGCTGGCCGGCTGGCGCGCCGATCCGGTATGGACCGCCAGCAACCGCGATCAGGCCGCCGCATGGAACGCGCGCGTGACCGAACTCACGACCCGCATGCCGAAAGACACGCTCCCGTACGACGCGGAAGTGATCGGTGCGGTGCGCGATTCCGCAACCGACGCGGGACTCGACAGTGCGCGCGACGACCTCGTCGTCTGCGCAGCCGGTACGCTGCCGGCCGAGCTGCACAAGCTGTGGCGCAGCGGCGTGCCGGGCAACTACCACATGGACTACGCGTACTCGTGCATGGGCTACGAGGTCGCGGGCGGCCTCGGCGCGAAGCTCGCGCGGCCCGAGCGCGAAGTGATCGTGATCGTCGGCGACGGCTCGTACATGATGCTCAACGCGGAACTCGCGACGTCCGTGATGCTCGGCCGCAAGCTCATCGTCGTGATCCTCGACAACCGCGGCTACGGCTGCATCGAGCGACTGCAACTGAATTGCGGCGGCGCGAGCTTCAACAACATGCTCGACGACTGCGTACCGGAGGGCGGCGAACGCTCGACGATCGATTTCGCGATGCATGCGCGCGCGATGGGCGCCGAAGCCGTGCACGTGCGCGACATCGGCGAGCTGCGCAGCGAGATGAAGCGCGCCCGCGCGGCGACGAAGAGCCAGGTGCTCGTGATCGACACCACGCACCGGCGCACGACCGACGACGGCGGCGCGTGGTGGGAAGTCGCGGTGCCGCAGGTGTCCGAACGCGCCGGCGTCGAGGCCGCGCACCGCGCGTATCTCGATGCGAAGACCGGGCAGCGGCGCTGATGGCGCGCACGGCCCACGCACCCTCCCCGCGAAAAACACATTCGAACCAAGGAAGCACGTCATGAGCTGGAACGTCCGCATCGGTATCAATCCCCTGTCGTGGATGAACGACGACCTGCCGTCGCTCGGCGGCGAGACGCCGCTCGAAACGGCGCTGAAGGAAGGCGCCGAAATCGGCTACGCGGGCTTCGAGCTCGGCAACAAGTTTCCGAAGACGGGCCCCGAGCTGAAGGCGAAGCTCGCGGAGTTCGGCCTCGTGTGCGTGTCCGGCTGGTACTCGGGTTTCCTCGCCGAAGTCGCGCCGGGCATGAGCGACGCCGATGCGGTCGCCGCGGAGATCGAGCGCTGCCGCGCGCACATGACGAAGCTGCAGTACAACGACGTGAAGGTGGTGGTCTACGGCGAATGCGCGGGCACGATTCAGGGCAACATCGACACGCCGGTCGCGAAGCGGCCGCGCTTCGTCGACGACGCAGCCTGGCGGCGCTATGCGGCGCGCCTCGACGCGTTCGGCGCGCACCTGCTCGACACGTACGGGATCAAGCTCGCCTACCATCACCACATGGGCGCGTACGTCGAGTCGCCCGACGACGTCGACCGGCTGATGGCGCTGACCGACCCGGCGAAGGTGTTCCTGCTGTTCGATACCGGCCACGCATATTTCGGCGGCGCGGCCGACCCGGTCACGCTGTTGAAGAAGCATGTATCGCGCGTCGTTCACGTGCATTGCAAGGACGTGCGGCCGCAGGTCGTCACGCAGGCGCGCAACGACGGCTGGAGCTTCCTGAACGGCGTGATCAACGGCACCTTCACGGTGCCGGGCGACGGCGCGCTCGACTACGAGGCGACGCTGCACGCGCTGAAGGACGCCGGTTACGAAGGCTGGCTCGTGGTCGAGGCCGAGCAGGATCCGGCCGTCGCGCCGAGCTATGCGTATGCGAAGAAGGGCTACGAATCGCTGCGCGCGATCGTCGACCGGTTGAGCGCGTGAACTCGAGCGCATGAACGCGTGAGCCCTACTCTATTGCGGAGCCCCACCCCATGACGATTTCTCCCCTGCTGGTCAAGGCCTCTGCCGACCGCGAGATCTGCAACGTCACGCCCGAGTCGGCCGGCTGGAAGCACGTCGGTTTTCGGGCGCTGCGCCTGACGGCCGGCGACACCGAAACGCTCGACACCGGCGCGCGCGAGCTGTGCGTCGTCGTGCTCACCGGCACGGTGCGCGCGGACATCGACGGCACGACCTACGATGCGCTCGGCAAGCGCGACAGCGTCTTCGAGGACGTGTCACCGGACGCGCTGTACGTGCCGGGTGGCAAGACGGTCACGCTGGTCGCGACGCGCGATGCGGAAATCGCGCTGTGCACCGCGCCGTACGCGAGCGGCGACAAGCCCGTGCAACGCCTCGACGGCGAACGGATGCGCCGCTCGGTGCGCGGGCAAGGCACCAACACGCGCTACGTGTGCGACATCCTGATGGGCGACAACCCGGCGGCCGACCGGCTGCTCGTGGTCGAGGTCGTCACGCCGGCCAGCCATTCGAGCAGCTATCCGCCGCACAAGCACGACCGTGACGCGGCGCCGGAAGAAACGTCGCTCGAGGAAACCTATTACCACCGGATCGATCCGCCGCAGGGTTTCGCGTTCCAGCGAATATACACGGACGACCGCAGCCTCGACGAAGCGTGCGCGGTCGAGGACCACGACGTCGTGATGGTGCCGCGCGGCTACCACCCGGTCGTCGCGCCGCACGGCTACAACCTGTACTACCTGAACGTGATGGCCGGGCCGAGCCGCGCGTGGGCGTTCAAGAACGATCCCGCGCACGAGTGGATGCTCGACGCACTGAAGCGCTGATGGAAAGACGGGCCCGCGCGCGGCCCGTGACGATGCGACGCCCGGCACGCGCACCCAGAGCCGGCGACGCCACGGAGCCGCCATGGTGACGACCCTGTTTCGCCTCGAACCCCATCCCTTCGACGACGACGCGTCGAACCCGCCGCTGCCGCGCTTCGATGCGGCCGTCGCCCGCCGGATGGGTGAAATCGCTGTCAACCTTGCGTCGCGCCGCGGGCTGCCGATCGCGGTGAGCATCGTCGGCGAGCAGGCGCCGCTGTTCTACTGCGCGCTCGACGGCAGCGCCGCCGGCGACAGCGACGCGATCCGCCGGCGGCAGAACACGGTATTGCGCTTCGGCCTGAGTTCGCTCGCGGTCGGCGAGCGCTTTCGACGCGCCGGCTGGTCGCTGCAGTCGCAGGGACTGTCGGATGACGACTATGCGCTCGACGGCGGCGGCGTGCCGTTGCGGATCGCCGGCACCGGCATCGTCGGCGCGATGACGATCGCGGGGCTCGACGACGCGCGCGATCATGCGCTCGTCGTCGAGTGTCTGCGATGGCACGTCGGCGCGAACGCGCTTGCGATGAGCACGTAGCCGCCGTTGCACCGTCACGCGGTCACGAACGGCGCGTCGGCAGCACGTTGAGCGTGCGCGCCGGCCGTTGCGGCATGGCGGCGTCGGCCTCCTCCTCCGGGATATCGTCGAGCGACCGGTTGTTGGTGCGCGGCCCGAACGCGCCGATCGACAGCATCACGATCAGCATGCTGCCGCCGATCAGCGCGAACACCGCCGACACACCCGCCCGCTCGAGCAGCAGCGCGACGATGAAACTGCTGACGGCCCCGGTCAGGCGGCCGATCGAATGCACGAAACCGAGCGCGCGCCCGCGGATCGCGGTCGGAAACAGTTCCGACTGGTACGCGGTGCCGTTGCTCGCGAGCACCGTGCTCGACAACGTGACGAGCAGGCCGAACGCGATCACGAACGGCGCTTGCGCCGACATCGCGAACGCGCTGCCGAACAGCGCCACGCCGAACGCCGACGCGACGATGAGCCACTTGCGCTCGATCCGGTCCGCGACCAGACCGGCGACGAGCGGCGACACCGGATAGGCGAACGCGATCACGAACGCATAGCCGAGACTCTTCGCGACGGTTGCGCCCTGGGCGGCGAGCAGCGTCGGCAGCCATTGGCTGAAGCCGAAGAAGCCGATGCTCAGGAATCCGTTGAATGCAATCAGCATCGCGGTGCGGCCGCGGTATCGCGCCCCCCACATCGACGGCGCGCGCTGCGCGGGCGGCGCGGCGGCGGCCGCG
>NZ_JAAGPB010000133.1:0-19351 GCF_017104585.1 Burkholderia sp. Ac-20392 | reverse complement strand
GGTGCGAGCTCGACAGGTTCGACACGACCGTCTTGCCGCTCGGCAAGCGCACGTGATACAGCGAGTAGCTGCCCATGTACGCGATGTCGGTCACGACGCCGCGCGCCCAGTTGTGTTTCGAGCCCGGTTTCTCGCGCGACACGTGAATGCGTTCCGGGCGCACCGAGATGCCGACCGGCATCCCGAGCGGGCCCGTGATGCCGTGGCTCACGTACATGCGTGCTTCGAGGTCGTCGCTCTCGACGAAGATGTGATCGGGTTCGTCTTCAACCACGCGGCCCTCGAACAGGTTCGTCGAGCCGATGAATTCGGCCGAGAAGCGGCTGTTCGGGAATTCGTACACCTCGCCCGGCGCGCCGATCTGCACGATCTTGCCTTCGCTCATCACCGCGAGGCGGCTGGCCATCGTCATCGCCTCTTCCTGATCGTGCGTGACCATCACGCAGGTCACGTCGACTTTCTCGATGATGTTCACGAGTTCGAGCTGGGTTTTCTGGCGGATCTTCTTGTCGAGCGCGGACATCGGCTCGTCGAGCAGCAAGAGCTTCGGGCGCTTGACCAGCGAGCGGGCCAACGCGACGCGCTGCTGCTGGCCGCCGGAGAGCTGATGCGGCTTGCGCTGCGCGTACTTGCTCATCTGCACGAGCGCGAGCGCATCGGCCACGCGCTCCTTGATTTCATTCTTCGGCGTGCCTTCCTGCTTCAGGCCGAATGCGACGTTCGATTCGACCGTCATGTGCGGGAACAGCGCGTACGACTGGAACATCATGTTCACCGGGCGGCGGTACGGCGGCAGCGAGGCAAGATCCTCGCCGTCGACGAAGATCTTGCCGGACGTAGCCGTCTCGAGCCCGGCGAGCATGCGCAGCAACGTCGACTTGCCGCAGCCGGAGCTGCCGAGCAGCGCGAACAGTTCGTTCTTCGCGATCGTCAGGTTCACGTTGTCGACGGCCGTGCTGTCGCCGAATTTCTTCACGACGTTTTCGATGCGGACGAACGTGTCGTTCGGCTTGAGCATGTCCGTCGCCGGGCGATGCATCGCATCAGGTGTACTGAATGAATCCCGTTTCATGATGGTCCGTTTTAAGCAGGTAAGCGAATCTCAGGCGTCAGGCGCGACCGGTCGGGCGGTCGCACGGTGCTGGCGGAGAGGGATCGAGCGATTCCTCGTCCGGAACGAATGGCGCAACGCAACAGGTGTGGGAGAACGCATGGCGATCGGTGGCCATCAGTGGCGACCGGCCGGGGGCGTCGCGCTGGCTGTCATGAAGATTTCATCGGTTTTCATCGGGCTTTCCGCACGTTTCTGTCGTCTCCAGTGCGAATTTTTAAACCCGTCAAAAACCTTTTGGATCGCGGATTTCCGTTCCGGACATTGAACGGGATCGATGTTTGGGGAGGCGGGAAAACGGGGGCACGAGCCGGCCCCGTGCAGCAGCGCGGGCGCCCGGCGGCACGGGCGCCGCCGGGTGAAACGGAGGGTGGGGAAAACGAGCAGCCGGGCGGCTGCCACGCGCGGCCGGTGCGCCGCGCGAGTCAGGTCACTTCGTGTTCAGTTCCTTCCAGCGCCGGTAGACGTTGATCGCGTCGCCGTGCTTCTGCTGCACCATCGGCAAACGGCGCTCGTCGATCGGCTTCGCATATTCGGCATAGAACGTGTCGAGCTCGAAGTACTTGCGGTCATCGCGGTAGAACGGCGCGTAGTCCTCGCGCGTCGTGATGTAGACCACGCGCTTCGGGCTGCAGTAGTACAGCGAGCCGAGACACATCGGGCACGGGCTCGCGAGAATGTAGATCTCGCAGTCGGTCAGGTGCTCGGTGCCGAGCTTGCGACACGCATCGCGTACCGCGAGGATCTCGGCGTGCGCGGTCGGGTCGCTGGTCTGCTCGACGAGGTTCGGGCTCTCCGCGACGATCTCGCCGTCGCGGACGATCACCGTCGCGAACGGACGGCCGCCCTCTTCCACGTTCTTCATCGCAAGATCGATCGTGCGTTTCACAAAATCCATGGCTGCGTCCTCGTTGAAACGGAATGGCGGGAACGTGCGCAGCACCGCTGTTGCGGCGCCGCGCCGGCGTCAGAACGGCTTGGTCGGCAGGTACTTGCCGTCGAGCGTGATCACCGCGCGCGAACCGCCTTCGGGATCGTCGACCTTCTTCACGTCGAGCCGGAAATTGATCGCGCTGATGATGCCGTCGCCGAACTTCTCGTGGACGAGTGCCTTCAGCGTCGTACCGTACACCTGCAGCATTTCGTAGAAGCGGTAAATGGTCGGGTCGGTCGGCACGCGATCGTCGATGCTGCCGCGCAGCGGGATCGTCTGCAGCAGCAGCACCGCGTCGTCGTCGAGGCCGAGCTTGTCGGCGACGTTGCGCGCGGCTTCCGCCGGCAGCGCGTGCTGGCCGAGCAGCGCGGCCGTCACGAACGCTTCGCTCAGGCCCGTGCCTTCGGTGAGCTGCGCGAACGACAGGTTCTTGCGCGCCTTCGCGAGCACGATGGCTTCCGCGAGCGCGTGGCGGGCAGTCTGACTGTGCTGGGACTGGATCATGGCAATTCCTCGTGGTTGGGTAGGAGCGATTCAGGCCGCGACGGGGAGCGTCGCGGGTGTAGCGCGGACCGCGGGATGGTCCGCCAGGGAGACGAACCGGCCGGTCGCGCCGTCGTAGGCGTCGATGCAGCCCGATTCGATGTCGTAGATCCAGCCGTGCAGCGCGAGCCGCCCTTCTTCGAGCGCGAGGCGCACGGCCGGATGCGTCTTCAGGTTCGCCAGTTGCGCGACGACGTTCTCGCGCACCATCGAGTCGATCCGCTCGCGTTCGCTGCGATGCGTGCGTGCTTCGTTCACGACGCGCGCCGAATCGGCGTAGCGCAGCCAGTGGCCGACGGCCGGCATGTGGTCCATGCACTGGCAGGTGGCGATCGCGGTCATTGCGCCGCAATCGGAATGGCCGCAGATCACGACGTCGGTCACGCGCAGCGCAGCCACCGCGTATTCGACCGATGCCGATACGCCGCCCGGCTCGGGGCCGTATGACGGCACGATGTTGCCGGCGTTGCGGATCACGAACAGGTCGCCTGGTTCGCGCTGCGTGACGAGTTCCGGCACGAGCCGGCTGTCCGAGCATGAGATGAACAGCGCCCGCGGGTTCTGGCTGCGAGCGAGGTCGCGAAACAGCGCGGCGCGTTCCGGATAGGCGTCGCGCTGGAACTTCAGGAAGCCTTCGATGATGTCCTTCATCGTGTGTTCTCCGGTGCAGGTGGAATCGATGAAGGGCAGGTTACGCCGGACTTCCAATAACGTAAAAGACTGATTTATGATCTTCCCAATAAGCAGGACTTATAGGAACCGCCATGCTGCTGCGCCATATCCACTACTTCCTCGCCGTCGCCGAGCACCGCAGCTTCACGCGCGCCGCCGCCGCGCTGCACGTGTCGCAGCCCGCGCTGTCGCAACAGATCCGCCAGCTCGAGGAGACGCTCGGCGCGCAACTGTTCGACCGCACCGGGCGCGTGACGCGGCTGACCGACGCCGGCGACGTGTATTTCCGCTATGCGCGCCAGGCGCTGCACGATCTCGCGGAAGGCCGGCGCGCGATCCACGACGTGCAGGACCTGAGCCGCGGCTCGCTGCGGATCGCGGTCACGCCGACCTTCACGAGCTATCTCGTCGGGCCGCTCGTCGAGGCGTTTCACGGCCGCTATCCGGACGTGTCGCTGTCGGTGCGCGAGATGTCGCAGGAGCGCATCGAGGCGCTGCTCGTCGACGACGAGCTCGATGTCGGCATCGCGTTCGAGGACGTGCAGACGGCGGATATCGAAGCGCAAACGCTGCTGGTCGAAACGCTCGCGCTCGTCGTGAACCGCGAGCATGCACTCGCCGGGAAACGCAAGGCCGGCCTGCGCGCGCTGCACGATGCGCCGCTCGTGCTGCTCACGGCCGAGTTCGCGACGCGCGTGCAGATCGACCGCTATTTCCGCGAGCACGACGTGCGGCCGCGCGTATTGATGGAAGCGAATTCGCTGGGGGCGGTGATCGAGATCGTGCGCCGCACGAACCTCGCGACGCTGCTACCCGCGACGATCGCGACCGGGCACGACGATCTCGCTGCCATCGCGCTCGATCCGGCCGTCCTGCGGCGCACGGCCGTGCTGCTGCAGCGCAAGGGGGCGTACCGGAGCGCGGCCGCGCGCGCGTTCGTCGAGCTGGCGCTGGAGCAGCAGGCGGGGAAAGGCGCGCGTTCGCGATGAAACCGGCTTTCGAGCCGGGCACGCGTGGACGCTGACGGGCGTCCGCGCCGGTTGCACCTGACGCGCCAGGCCCCGCTTCCAGCCGGGCATCCGACGCCAAAATCCCGCGACTTATCCTGTAAAATCGCGAATCGAGAGAATTTGTACGACAAAACCGGTCATCCGGTAACCATTACTCATCGTTCTCGATTCGAGAGGGCCACAACGATGAATTCCCAAGAACTGGTTCGCGCGATCAGTGGCGGCCTGTTTCAGCAGGCCCGCCTGCTCAAGCTCGATACGCCGCTGGGCCAGAATGTCCTGCTGCCTCAGACGGTGCATGGCGTATCGCGGTTGGGCCGCGATTTCACGTTGACGGTCGATGCCGTCTCGACGCGCGACGATGTCGAACTGAAGAAGCTGATCGCCCAGCCCGTCACGCTGTGGGTCGAACAGCAAGGCGACACCTATCTGCCGTGGCACGGCTACGTGCAAACTGCGCGCCGGCTCGGCTTCGACGGCGGCATCACCGCTTACCAGATCCGTTTCATGTCGTGGCTCGGGTTCCTGCGGTACCGCCGCGACCAGCGCATCTGGCAGGACCGCACCGCCGACGAAATCCTGACCGACGTGTTCAACCAGCATCCGCAAGCCTCCGGCATGTTCCGGTTTGCGCTCTCCGCGCCGCTGCGGAACCGGTCGTTCTGCCTGCAATTCGAGGACGACTGGCATTTCGTCCATCGACTGCTCGAGGACGAAGGCCTGTTCGGCTACTTCGAGCAAGCCGACGACGGCTCGCACCACACGCTCGTGATTACCGATTCGCTCCGTGCGCTGCCCGCCGCCGCGCCGACCCGCGTGCCGTTCCAGCGCGCGGCTTCGGATAACGAGACCCAGGCGCTCGTCCAGTGGTCGGGTTCGCGCACGCTGCAGAGCAGCCACTACACGACGCGCACGTTCGACTACAAATCGCCCGGTACCGCGCTCAATCCGAAGGGCACCGATGTTCCGACCCGGCAGGATCAGGGCGACCTGCCGAATCAGACCGAGGTCTATACGTACACGGGCGCCTATACATACGGCGCCCAGGGCGACGGCAACCGCCAGTCGACGATCCGGATGGAAGAATGGGAATCGCGCGCGAAGCGGTTCCACGGTATTGGCGGCATGCGCGGCATCGATGCGGGCCGGGTGTTCGAGCTGACCGACCATGCAGCCCATCCGCCGGCCGAACAGGACGGCAACCGGTTCGCCGTCATCGAAACCGTCTGGTGGATCAGGAACAACATTCCGGCCGCGCCTTCCCATTTTCCGCACGGCCTAGCCGCGCAATTCGACGCGATGAAGGCCCAGCTCGGCGACACGGCCAGCGCGATGACAGTGCATCACGCCGACGGCAGCGAAGGCTTCTATCTCGTCGAAATCGAAGCGCAGCGTCAGACGGTGCCATTCCGCAGTCCGTTCGAGCATCCGAAGCCCGAGATGCATCTGCAGACCGCCACCGTCGCGGGGCCGAAGGGCGAGGAAGTTCACACCGACGAACTGAACCGGATCAAGGTCCGGTTCCACTGGGATCGCCTGAACGAAGGCGACGAGCGCGCGTCGTGCTGGCTGCGCGTCGCGTCGTCCGACACGGGCGGCGGGTACGGCAGCGTGCATGTTCCGCGCATCGGCGAGGAAGTCGTGGTCAACTGGATGTCCGGCGACTGCGACCGGCCCATCGTCACCGCCCGGCTCTACAACGGCGCGACCAAGCCGCAATGGCACACGGACGGCCTGCTGTCCGGCTTCCGTTCGAAGGAATACGCCGGCAGTGGCTACAACCAGCTCGTGATGGACGACGCGACCGGGCAGAACCGCGCGCAGCTCTACAGCAGCGTGGCAAACAGCCTGCTGCATGTCGGTTATCTGATCGAGCAGTCCGGCAACACACGCGGCGCGTACGTCGGCAGCGGCTTCGACCTGAAGACCGATGCGTATGGCGCCGTGCGCGCGAACCAGGGCCTGTACGTCACGACGCATCCCAAGACCGTGTCGAGCCAGCCGCTCGACGTGCGCGAGACGCAGCAACACCTCATCGGCGCCGAAAGCCTGCTCGAATCGCTGTCCGACGTGAGCGAGACGCATCATGCCGACACGCTGAAGCCCGGCCGCGATGCGCTGAAGACGTTCACCGACGCGACCCAGCAAAGCCAGCCCGGCGCGGCGTCGGGCGGGCGAACGGGCGGCGGCGGCACCGGCAACGCAAACGCGTTTGCGCAGCCCGTGATGCTGTTCGGCAGCCCGTCCGGCGTCGGGATGGCGAGCCAGCAGTCGCTGCAGATGGTCGCCGACCGGCACGTCAACGTCGTGAGCGGACAGAATACCCATCTCGCGGTCGGCAAATCGCTCGTCGCGAGCGTGATCTCGTCGGTCAGCCTGTTCGCGCAGAATGCCGGGATGAAGCTGTTCGCCGGCAATGGCAAGGTCGAGATTCGTGCGCACGACGACAACGTCGAGCTGACCGCGCAGCAGACCGTGAAGATCGTCGCCGCCACCGGGCAGATCGACGTCGCGTCGAAGCAGCCCGTCCTGCTGACGTCCGGCGGCGCTTATATCCGCATCGGCAACGGCAACATCGAGATCCACGCGCCCGGCAAGGTGGACTTCAAGGGCGGCAACCACAGCTTCTCGGGGCCGACCAGCAACGACTACCCGCTGCCGCGGTTGCCTGAAGGCGTGTGCTCGGAATGCCGGCGCAGCGCGGCGAAGATGAAATCCGCACTCACGCCCCGCACATGACATCCGTCACCTCGATGAAGCCGTTTCACGACCTGACGCGCGCGCTGCCGCTGCCCGCGCAATGGCCGCGCACGAACGCCGCGCAACGGCACGACGACCTGCGCGACTGGCATCGTACGCGGCAGGTCGCGGATGCCCGGCCGCTGCGCCTGCTGGCGCTCGTCGACGGCGCGCTGGACGATACGATGCTCGATGCGGCCCGCTGGCGCGGGATCGCCTGGCAGTCGCTGTATCCGGCCACGATGCTCGAGTCTTCGCGGCCCGAGATCGGCCCGTTCCTGCTCGACCTGACGGCGGACGACGACGCATCGCGCGCGATGATGCTCGACCTGCTGAATGCCGGCAGCGAGTCGGATCTCGTCGTGTGGCTCGCGACGGGCCATGCGGTGCCGGACCTCGCCGCCTATCTGCACCCGCTCGCCGAGGCGACGCTGCCCGACCGGCGCCAGGCGTTGCTGCGTTACTACGATCCGTCGATTCTCGAGAACCTTTTGCCGGTCCTGACGGCGGCGCAGCGGCGCGAACTGCTGGCGACGTTCGTCGAACTGCGCTACCGGTTCGATCCATGGGAGAGCATGATCGGAGAGGAGCACGGGCCGCTGCCCGCGGCCGCCGCTGCGCCGATCGTGTTCACGGACGCGCAGTACGACGCGCTGGCGCGCGAAGGTTTCGCGGAGACGCTGTATTTCCAGTTGCACGACGAATTCCTGCCGCCGATGTCGGCTGTGCCGAGTCGATGGGGCATTCGTTATGCGAAGGATCTCGTCACGCGGGCACGGGAGCGGCACGGGCTCGCGAACGAGAACGATCTCGCGTATTTCGTGCTGGTCGGGATGAACGTGCATCCGGCGTTCGATGCGCATCCGGCGATCGCCGAGAAAATCGCCGCGCGCGGGGAAACTCCGCCGCCGTTGGCGGAAACGCTTGCGGATGTGGATGCGGAAGTATGGACGGCGTTGCTCGATGCGCATCCGCTGGCGGGGTATGCAGCCGGGCGGCAACAAGAGATGGCGGCGGCCAATGCGCTGCCCGAAGCCGGTTGAGTGGCGGGAGACGGGGATGTTGAACGGGATGCGTCGTGCGGTTTGCAAGTCGGTCGCGGTCGGGATGTTGATGATGGGTAGCGCGTGGAATGTGCAGGCTCAGCTTGAGAGCTACGGTCCGTATCGCGTCGTGGGTTTCAACTACGCCGACCGAGGCATCTACAACTTCGTCGTCGACGGCTTCGGCGCAGGTAGCGTGCATGCCCGTCAATTCGGCGGCCGTGGCGGCACGGTCTGTTGCATGGCAGTGCCGCGCGGCACGAAGGCCTGGCACCTCAAGATCACATACGACCTGACGCCGGAAGAAGATGCCAGGAACCTGTCGCCGGAGATCTACGAAACAGACGTCGCCGTCCCGAAGCTACCGAACAAGCACGACGGCTACATCGAGTTTCATTTCCTGCCCGACCGCAAGATCGAAGCCAAATGGGTCGAATACCCGACCGATCCGCACAACCCGAATACAACGAGCAACACCTCGTCCACGACGAACTGAATGACAGGAACATCGACATGCTGAATTTTCTTCGCCGTCTCATTCGCAACCCGATCGTCATCGCGGTGCTGCTGCTTGGCGGAGCGTGGTGGGTGCATGCGCAGACCGCGAGCTACGGGCCGTACCACGTCATCGGGTACAACTATACCGACCGAAGCATCTATAGTTTCTCGATCGACGAGTTCGGGGCCGGAGGCTCCACCGCTCATAAACGCGGCGGTGGTGGAAAATCCGTATGCTGCATGGACGTACCGCGGGGCAAGAAAACCTGGCATATCAAGATCGAGTACGAGTTGACCCAGGATCAATACAAGAAAAATTTGCCGTCGGATGTTTATGAAACGGACATTCCTGTACCAGCTTTGCCGAACAAATCCCAAGGATATATTGAATTCCACTTCCTTCCGGATCGAAAAATCGAAGCACAGTGGGTCGATTATCCGACGGACCCGCGTATCCCCAATACGAACTAAATTCGCGAGGGAAGCATGTCGAACGACACAATAGCCGCCCAAGGCGCTCAACCCAGTTCGTCGGACAATAGCTCCGGTGCATCACGTGCATCGCGTGCCGCAAGCGTCAGCGGACAACTTCCATCGGAGGCACCCACCCCGTGCTTTCGCTGTCATCAAGAGATCTATCAGAGTTTTTTCTTCGATGGATTCGCGCAAAGTCTTCAAGATAAAGAACGTCTTTCAAACATCGCTCGCCTGTTCCAGGCTCACGAGGAAACCGACAACAGCCTCGGCATCTATGCCATGTACTACGAAGGCATGGGTCGCGATCTGTCGGGTCAAACGGTCGGGGTGGTCGGAAAGGCGGCAAGCGATACAGCTTCCGCCCTGGCCAAAGAGGCCGAAGGGAAGTTCATAACCGATCCGGCCAAGAAAGTTGCGAGTGGTATTGGTAAAAGCACCTTGGATGGCCCGGCGAGCAAAACGCTAGTCGCTCGCGGCCATTCCGCCATCGTTGAGGGCATCAATAAAGCGCCCGAGACTATTCGGCAAAATATTAAGGAGTCGGTGACCTTCAAAAAGGTCGGCATGGACCTTCTCCCGGTGGGGGTGGGCATTCTTGCCGACTCGATCCAGCCTGTACGTGATAACGAGTACGCTTCGGGCTATATGGGAACGGGCTTCAATATCCGCTTCATGCAGGCGATTGCCGACTTCAAAGCCAACGTCGATCGAGCAAGCAAAGATCCGCGCGAAATCAAGCGCATTCGCGTTGCGGTTTTTGGATACGATCGCGGTGGCATCCTTGCTCGAAAATTCGCAAATGAACTGATCGGCAAAGTATGCAAGCAGGAAGGCGGCAAAGTAACGTACAAGGGGATACCGGTCGAGTTCGACTTCATGGGTCTCTTCGATTGTGTCGCGACGTCCTATGCCGATTCGATTTTCACTAAAGTAGTTGCTCCTGTCCTAGGTGTCGTGCCAGCTGAAGGGAAAGCCCTCAGCTTCTCCATCAAAGGACTGAGCATGTTTCTCAGTCTCTCAAAGCAGACGCTTGGAGAGTATGACCTCCAGAAAGAATTCAAGTCGATCGTTCACCACGTTGCGGCGACAGAACTGCGGTTTTACAAGAACCTCGATTCTCCGAGAAAGTCGTCCGACCATGCGAACTTACTCGAAATTGTTTATCCAGGTAGCCAGTCGGATGTAGGCGGGGGCTTTCGAGAAGGCGACGATCAAAAGTCGGCCGAGTTGGCACGCGTATCCGCACGCAACATGCTCGACCGAGCATGGGCAGCCGGCGTCCCATTAAAACCGCTCTCCCAACTTCGTCAAACGAACCCGAGGGTGGCACGCGAATTCGATTTCCAGAAGACCGTCAACGTTAACGGCAAGAACCTGACCGTCAACGATCTCTTCTCTGCCTATACCGCGATGCTGCCAAAATCGAACGGCCCGCTCGAAACGCATTTTCTCGAGCACCAGAAGATGTTCGTATCCTGGGCGCGTTACGTCCACGATCGCACTGCACACGAAAGCACCGGCAACAGCCTGTTCATCAATACCGTGGATGCCGACGTCTATAGCGCGGTCTTCCCGAATGGCGGCGGCTTGCCGAACTACGAAGGCCGGGACTGGTACTACCGGAGCCAGGATCCGAACTCCAAGGTCCCGCAGTTCACGTTCGGCGAACGCCGGACGGTCGACGATATTTCCGACAAGACAGTGCGCGCACTGGCGACCGCATGGGTGCACCCGCCGAAACTGACGCCGGAAGTGATCGCGTTCTTCGACAACTTCGTGCACAACACGATTACGCGGCTCAACAACGTGTCGCTCGGCGACGGCGTGTTCATGACGCTTCGCGAAATCGAAGAGAAAGGCTGGGTAGCGCGTCAGACCGATACGGCGAAGGATTACGTGAAGAAAGTCCTCGGCAACATCTCCAAGAACATCAAGGACGCACAGGACGAATACGTCAAGCAGGTCACGTCCGGCCAGATTCCGCACGGCGCGTCGATCGGCGACCTCTCTGGCGACTGAGCGACCCTCGTCGCCACCTTCGGCATAGCCGCCCGCTGCATGCGCAGCCGGGCGGCACTCGCACCGTTCCCCGTCAGTTGTACCCGAGAATCGCCACCGACGCGACGTCCGGCCGATCGATCGTATTCCCGACGAGCGACGTCATCGGCTCCTGCAACACGGCCTGATACGACGTCACGCGCGGCTCGTCCTGCGCGCCCGGCTCATCCAGTGCCGGTTCGTCGAACGCGGCATCGAAGCCGCTGTAAAAAACCGATTGTGTCTGCGAAAAAGTCATCTCCACTCCTTTACCTGATTGTGTTTTAGATGTTCTAACCGACTTGTTTCAACACCGCCGCAGGCACCGGTGAGCCATCATGCGCAGCCTCCGATCGGGCCAGCTGCGCGCGCGTGCGCCGCGTGATGTGGATCACCGCGAACACGACCGGCGCGATCAACAGCCCCTCCGCCAGTTCGGGATCGACCGGCAGGTTCATCACGTGCAGCGCCTTGAACGCTGCGGTCGCGAGCGACAGCACGTAGTACGAAATGGCCGCTACCGACAGCCCCTCGACCGCGTGCTGCAGATGCAGTTGATTGCGCGCGGTGCGTTCCATCCCGGCGAGCAGGCGCGTGACGTCCTTCTCCTGCGCAAGATTCACGCGCGTGCGCAGCAGGTCTACCGCCCGTGCAATCCGCGCGGCGATCTGCTCGTGGCGCGCCCATACGCTGCGGCAGGTCTCCATCGCCGGCGCGAAACGGCGCTCCATGAACTCGGCGATCGTCGGCATCCCTTCGATGCGCTCCTCGCGCAGCTCGTGGATGCGCGCCAGCACGAGCTTTTCATACGCACGCGACGCGCTGAAACGCGCGCCCGATCCCGACAGCGCTTCGACCCGCACCGCGAGATGCGTGAGCTTGACGAGCAGCGCCGTGTCGTCGCCGTCGGCGCCGCTCGCGTCCATCCGCTGCATCAATGCATGCAGCGCCGCATGGATCTCGTCGAGCTCGCGGCTCATCCGGCGCGCGACCGGCAGCGCGAGCAGCGCCATCATCCGGTACGTCTCGATTTCATAGAGACGCTGCAGCAGCCGGCCGCCCTGCTCCTCGCGGAAATCCTCGTCGACGACGAGAAAGCGCATGAAGCCATCGTCACGCACGTGCCAGTCGCAGAACACCTTGCCGCCACCGAGCACGTTGCTGCCGACGAGCGCAGGGCCGTCGATCCAGCGGCGCAGGTCGCCGCACACGAGCCGCGCGGCATCGCCCGACAGCAATTCCATCCGCACCGCGACGAAGCGGATGCCGGCGAGCCGCGCGAACCACGCGGCCGGAATGCCTTCGATCGCGAGATCGTCGAAGTAGCCCGTATCGCGACGCGGTGCGACGAACGTGAAGGTCGAGAATTCGGTGTGGCGCTCCCACTTCAGGTGCCAGCCGCTCGGCGACTGCACCGCGTAGTGCGTCGCGCCGTCGTGCGGCGCGGCGATGCCGGTATCGCGGCACAGTGCGTGCAGCAGCGTTTCGTGGATGTCGGGCTGGCCGTCCGCGTAGATCGCGTAATGCGTGAGCGACACCGCTTCGGCAAGCCGCAGGAACGGCCGCGCATGCAATTCCGCGGCCAGTGCGGCGCGCAACGGATGGTCCATCATCGAGTCACCACGCTTTCCTGTTCAGTGCTGCACGCCGGCTCGGCCGGCCCGAACGCCGCGCCACCCTCGGGTGAAACGTCAGCGTGATCGCACTATGGCAGACACACAGCAACAATAAAAACGCATAATGCTGATCGTTACGTTCAGTTTTACTGATACCCATGAAGATGCTCGATCACGACGTGCTGGCCACCGTCGTCGCTGTCGCGGAGACCGGCAACATGACCCGCGCCGCCGAGGCCGTGAACCGCTCGCAGTCGGCCGTCAGCATGCAGATCAAGAGCCTGGAAGACGCGATCGGGCGGCCGCTGTTCGTGCGCAAGCCGCGCAGCATCGTGCTGACGCGCGAAGGCGAGGTGCTGCTGGGATTCGCCAGACGAATGCTGGCGCTGCGCGACGAGGCCTGGGCGGCCGTGGTGCGGCCGGAAGTGACCGGCAAGGTCGTGATCGGCGTGCCGGACGACTATGCGTCGTCGCTGCTGCCGTCGGTCCTGAAGAAATTCTCGGCGACCTACCCGAAGGTCGAGATCCAGGTGATGGGGCTGCCGAGCAGCGCGCTCGCGCCGCTGATCAAGGACGGCACCGTCGATCTCGTGTGCGGCACGCGCATCAAGGGGCTGTCGGGCGACTTCATCCGCCACGAGCCGATGGCGTGGGCCGCGATGACGAACGGGCCGCGCGTGTGGGAAGAGCGGCCGCTGCCGATCG
Organism: Burkholderia sp. Ac-20392; assembly: GCF_017104585.1. NCBI lineage: Bacteria > Pseudomonadati > Pseudomonadota > Betaproteobacteria > Burkholderiales > Burkholderiaceae > Burkholderia > Burkholderia sp. Ac-20392. Next base: position 5,966 of record NZ_JAAGPB010000133.1, on the reverse strand, counting down.
CGGTGTTCATGCCGGGCAGCGTCGCGCGCGAGAACGCGATCCGCAGCCTGGAGCGCGCGAAGGTGCCGTACCGCACCTCCTATGAAAGCCCGAGCCTGCTCGGGCTGCTCAGCATGGTCGAGGCCGGCCTCGCGGTCGCGCCGCTCGCGCGCTGCGCGATTCCCGCGCAGCTGTCGATGCTCGGCCGCTCGCACGGGCTGCCCGACCTGCCGCCGCTCGAGCTGATCCTCGCGCGCAGCACCAAATCGAAGCGGCCGCCGTGCGACTTTCTCGCGGAACAGCTGATGGAAGACCTGCAGCGGCAGACCGGGCAGACCGGCGACGCGTGATCAGCGCGTCACGCCGAACCCGGCCGCGCCCAGCGCCGCGTTGATGTTCGCGGCCACCGCATCGACGAGCGCTTCGAGCGTATCGCCGCGCACCTGCGCGTGTTCCGGCGCGAGGTGCTCCTTGCGTTGCCAGCCCCACTGCGCACCCGACGCGACCGACAGCGTCGCGCCGAAACGGTTGCCATGGCGAAGGCCGAAGGTGCTCACGCGCCGCCCGGCCACATAGTCCTGTTCGGGCAGACAGAGCCGGATCTCGACCGCGACCTGGTCGCGATCGTTGACGCGCGCGGCCGGGCTGACCGTCGACGCGAACACCTTGCCGATCCGCCAGGTCACGCAGGTTTCCCACGCCGCGAGCGGCCCGCCGTCCGCGTCGACCCGTTCGGTGTCGACCGACCACTGATGCCGGTCGGGCACGACGATCGCCTGATGCAGCAGCACTTCGGCCACCCGCACCGTCGTCACGAGCTGACGCGCGAGCTGCTGGCCCGACGGCAACGACGCCGTCCGTACGCGACGGCTTTCCGGCCGTGCGACATGCACGGCTTCCATGAGGTCCATGACCCCTCCGTATTCAGGATCGACGCCGCGCACGCGGTGTCGCACGCCGGTCCGCCGCTTGCGGGCGGACGGCATGGCGACCGGGAATCGGGCGGCGGATCGAACAAGCCACCGAGGAACGAGCAACAACCGTTCCCCGCTTCACCGCACCTTCGGCCCGACGCGCAAGCGGCGCGCGACCGGCCCGATCACCGCATCGGCCTGCTGCGCGATCAGCATGTGCAGCGTGAAATCCAGGTCTTCCGGCGCGATGTCGAAGTGCACGTGAACCACGTCGCGCACGGCACGCGCGCTGACGACATACACGCCGAGCGGGGAATGCAGCAGCGCCGCGAGCCGGACGTGCGCGTGTTCGCCGGAATCGGCCGTCAGCGTGACGGGCAACTGCAGGCGTGGGCGCGGCGGCGGAAAAGGAATGACGTTGTTGCGTGCGCCGGCGCGCAACTGGCGGCCGGCGATATTGAAGGCGGGAACGGGATGAATGAAGGTCATGGAGCGGACGGAAGCCGTCTCGGCTGTTCGACACATCCCCAGCTTAGAAGAGACGGCATAAACGTCGTGCAAAAAAACGCTGCGGCAGTGCAAAAAACGGCATGGGGGACACAACACGTCACCGACCGGCGGCTGGCCGCGCGCGGCAGGTACACGCGGTGGCCGCACGCCGCGGCTCGCTTCAACCTCGCCCTGCGGTCGCCTCTGCGTTCTTCCCTTTAGGCGACGAACGCCTCGAGCGACGCGCGCCGCCGCTCGTCGACCATCGATTCGATCAGCGACACCAGATCGTCGGTCAGCGGATCGCAGATCCCCGGTGAGCGATGCAGTTCGAGATCGGCCGCCGGCAGCGCCGGAAAACCATCCGCCTCGTCGAGCACGCGCCAGTTCTCGGGCAGCGTGCAGCGATCGATCATCGTCACGGCCGCGCCGTGGTTCACCGCGATCTTGATGCCGGTCGGGCTCTGGCTCGTGTAGACGACATGAAACGACCGGTCGGCCGTCGCGAGCGCCTGCAGCCCGCGCTGCCGGTAGCAGCACGTCTCCGGGAACAGCGCGAGCGGCACCGACGCATGGCTGTCGAGCGCGAAATCGCGGTGCGCGGCCCACACGACGTCGTGCCGGCCGAGCACCCGACCGCCCGCGCCGGGCCCGTGCCGCACGACGAGCGCCACGTCGAGCTCGCCTGCCTGCAGCCGTTCGAGCAGTTCGAGCGACATCCGGCAATGCACGTGCAGGCGCGCGCCCGGCCGCATCGCATAGAACGACTTCAGCAGGTCGGGCAGCCACAGCTCCGCATAGTCCTCGGGCAGCCCGAAGCGCACGACGCCGCGATCGCTGCTCGCCTGCTTCAGCGCGAGGATCGCGTCGTTCTGCACCTGGATGATCCGCCGCGCATGGATCAGGAAATTCTCGCCGTCGCGCGACAGTTCGAGCCGCCGGCTGTTGCGCATGAACAGGTGCGTGTCGAGCCGCTCCTCGAGCGTGCGGATGCGCAGGCTGATCGTCGATTGCGTGCGATGCAGTTGCCTCGCCGCCGCGGTGAAGCCACCGCTTTCGACGACCGCGACGAATGCCCGGATCAGTTCCGGATCCAGCGAACTGAGCTTCGACCAATCGGGCTTTTGAATGGCAGCCATCGAAATTACTCGCTTTCGAAAAAAGAAGGGAAGACGAAAGATAGGGCTCGGAGTACGCCGATTGTTGTCCAGATGCGCTCGGCCCTCCAACCCCTGCCCGGGTATGACAAACCCGGAGCCGGTACGCGCATGCCCACCCGCCGATCCCGCCCCGCCCGCCGTCGCGACAACGGCCGAGGCCCGCCCGGCGGGCCTTCGCGCGCCGGGTTCAGGGCTTTCCCGGAGACGACGAAAACTCATAGCCCGATCAGAAAACATCGATTCACCGGCCGCGCCACGGCCCACCACAATCGCCTCACACCCACTCATCGACGAGACACCGCAATGACCGCATCCCAACCCAGGCAGCTTTACATCGGCGAAGGCTTCGAAGGCCCCGGCGTCAACCTCGCGCACATCAACGTGCTGGTCGGCCCGCGCAACGGCCCGGCGGGCCTGGCGTTCGCCACCGCACTCGCGACGCCGTCGGCCGGCCATGCGCCGTTCGTCGTGATCGCGCAGCCGGGCGTGCCGACCAAGCCGCTCACGCTGTACGTGAACAAGGCGCAGATCGCCAGCGACTTCCACGGCAATGCCACGTGGGGCGCATCGCAGGCCGGCATCGCGAAGGCCGTGGCCGAAGCGCTCGAGAACGGCACGCTGCCGCCCGAAGCGGAGAACGACTGGGTCGTCGTGTCGGCGAACTGGGTGAACCCGCAGACCGACGATCTCGACGCCGTGTTCGAGAACAACTACCGCGCGTGCCGCAACGCGATCGTCGCGGCGATGGAAGGGCTGCCGCATCGCGACGCGGTGTTCGCCGCCGCGCGCGACGTGTCGAACCCGTTCTACACCCCGAAGAAAAACTGACGACGACAAGCGGCCGACACAAGGCCGCACCTGGAGGAAACATGGAATACGTCCGCCTCGGCCAGTCCGGCCTGAAGGTGTCCCGCCTGTGTCTCGGCACGATGAACATGGGCACCCCCGAATGGAAGCCCTGGATCTTCGACGAAGCGCAGAGCGAGCCGATCGTGCGCCGCGCGCTCGACGCCGGCGTCAACTTCATCGATCTCGCGGATTTCTATTCGACGGGCGTCGGCGAGGAAGTGGTCGGCCGCATCCTGAAGCGCAACGCGCGCCGCGAGGAGCTCGTCGTGACGACCAAGGTCGGCTACGACATGGGCAGCTATCCGAATGCGGGCGGCCATTCGCGCAAGCACGTGCTCGACGGGATCGACGGGTCGCTCAAGCGGCTCGGGATGGATTACGTCGACATCTTCATGCTGCACTTCTTCGACGTGAACACGCCCGTCGAGGAAACGATGAGCGCGATGCACGACATCGTGCGCGCGGGCAAGGCGCGCTATATCGGCGTGTCGACGATGTACACGTGGCAGTTCGCGAAGATCATGCAGGCCTGCGAGCGAAACGGCTGGGACAAGCCGATCAACATGCAGTTGCAACTGAACCTCGCGTATCGCGAGGAAGAGCGCGAGATGGTGCCGTACTGCATCGACCAGGGCGTCGGCGTATCGGTGTTCAGCCCGCTCGCGCGCGGCCTGCTCACCTGCGAGCCGCAATCGACGCGCAACCAGACCGACTTCTTCACCGCGCAGATGTACGGCGACGCATCGTCCCTCGCGATCGCGGAATCGGTCGCGAAGGTCGCGAAGCGCCGCGGCGTGCCACCCGCGCAGATCGCGCAGGCTTGGGTGCTGAGCCGCCCCGGCATCGCGAGCATGCTGGTCGGCGCGGATTCCGTCGCGCAGTTCGACAGCGCGCTCGGCGCGCTCGAAACGCAGCTCACCGAAGAAGAGCTGCACGAGCTGGAACGCAACTACACGCCGTGCGACCTGATCAACGACTACACGGCCGGCAAGCGCATCGCGCGCGCGTCGCGTCCGGCACAGGGCAGTTTCGCGGCGGACTGAAGGACCGAGGCACTGAAGCATTGAGGCTCCGAGGCACTGAAGGAACGACACACAATGAATGAATTTCTGAGGACCGGCCATTTCATCGGCGGTGAATGGCACGAATCGCACGGCGCGAGCGACGCGACCTATCCGGTGCTGAACCCGGCAACCGGCGAGACGATCGCGAAGGTCGCGAAAGGCGGCGCCGACGACACGCAACGCGCGATCGATGCGGCCACGCACGCGTTTCCCGCGTGGCGCGCACTGACCGCGAAGGAACGCGGCGCCCGCGTGAAGCGCTGGGGCGAGCTGATGCTCGAGAATCGCGACGCGCTTGCCGAGCTGCTGACGCGCGAGCAAGGCAAGCCGCTCGCCGAAGCCCGTGGCGAAGTCGCGTACGCGGCGAGCTTTCTTGAATGGTTCGCGGAAGAAGCGAAGCGCATGTACGGCGACGTGATCCCGAGCCCGAAGCCCAATTCGCAGATCGTCGTCACGCGCGAGCCGGTCGGTGTGGTCGCGGCGATCACGCCGTGGAATTTCCCGCTCGCGATGATCACGCGCAAGGCCGGCCCCGCACTCGCGGCCGGCTGCACGATGGTGCTGAAGCCGTCCGAGGAAACGCCGCTGTCCGCGTTCGCGCTCGCGGTGCTCGCCGAACGCGCGGGCGTGCCGGCCGGCGTGTTCAACGTGGTGTCGGGCGACGCGGTCGCGATCGGCGAGACGCTGACGAGTTCGTCCGTCGTGCGCAAGCTGTCGTTCACGGGCTCGACGCGCGTCGGCAAGCTGCTCGCGAAGCAGTCGGCCGACACGCTGAAAAAGCTGTCGCTCGAACTCGGCGGCAACGCGCCGTTCATCGTGTTCGACGATGCCGATCTCGATGCGGCGGTCGAAGGCGCGATCGCGTCGAAGTTCCGCAACACGGGCCAGACCTGCGTGTGCGTGAACCGCTTTCTCGTGCAGGACGGCGTGTACGACGCGTTCACGCGCAAGCTCGCGGACGCGGTACGCAAGCTGCGCGTCGGCAACGCGCTCGCGGGCGAAGTCGACCAGGGGCCGCTGATCAACGAAGCGGCGCTCGGCAAGGTCGAGCGGCACGTGGCCGACGCCACCGCGAAGGGCGCGCACGCGCTCACCGGCGGCAAGCGTCACGCGCTCGGCGGCACGTTCTACGAGCCGACCGTGCTGACCGGCATGACGGCCGACATGCTGATCGCCGAAGAGGAAACCTTCGGCCCCGTCGCCGGCTGCTTCCGCTTCAAGACAGAGGAAGAAGCCGTCGCCCTGGCCAACGACACGCCGTTCGGGCTGTCCGCGTACTTCTACACGCGCGACCTCGGCCGTGCGTGGCGCGTATCGGGTGCGCTGGAAAGTGGGATGGTCGGCGTCAACGACGGGATCATCTCGACCGAAGTCGCGCCGTTCGGCGGCGTCAAGCAATCGGGGCTCGGCCGCGAAGGTTCGAAGTACGGCCTCGATGAATACGTGGAACTCAAGTACACGCTGATGGCCGGCCTCGGCCGCTGACCACCGGCCGCTCCCCGCGGTCGACA
>NZ_JAAGPB010000132.1:0-19628 GCF_017104585.1 Burkholderia sp. Ac-20392 | reverse complement strand
GCGACTGCCCGCGCCGATCGACGGCGTGACCACGCGCACCGACGATGCCGAGCGCCTGACGGCCGATGCGCGGCGCGCGCGCGCGTTCGGTTTCGGCGGCAAGCTGTGCATCCACCCGGCGCAGGTTGCCGGCGTGAATGACGCGATGGGCTATTCGACAGACGAACAGGCGTGGGCGCGCCGCGTGATCGACGAAGCCGCGAAACACGGTGGGGCCGCGTTCAGCCTGGACGGCCGCATGGTCGATCTCCCGGTGATCCGCGCGGCCGAGGCGATCATCGCCGGCACGCGGAAATAATCGATCGCCGCGCGGCAGGATCCGCGACTTCGGGGGCCTGCCTCGCGAGCGACGCAACCGACACGACCGACGCAACCGTCGCGCCCCTCGTGCGGCTCACGTCGAACGCGGCAGCGGGCCAGTCATCCCGACAGGTAGCCAGTTATGGGAAAAAAATGGGCGGCGTCCGGCACTCGGACGCCGCCCATCGTTTTGAACCGCGTTCAGTCGCTTGGCGCCGGGAGACGCTTGCGCGCCCCCCCTCGCCGGTTTCCCTGTTAGCCTTCAACCGCCCACATGCGCGTCAACTCGGCGGCCTTCATCGCAGGGTTCAACTCGCGCAGCACGGCCAGCAGTTGCCGGGCCCGTTCGGCGCCCAGCACATCCTGGGTCAGGTCCATGAACTTCGCGTCCTGCTCGTGCTCGGGCATCGGATTCGTGTCGGTGCCGATCGGGTCGCCGACGAATACGTGCTCGCTGCGGCCATCCTTGAACGTCACCGTCACGTCGGCGACGAACTTGCCGGGATACTGCTGTTCCAGCTCGGGCGCCTCGGTGATGCGGATGCTGCGCGCGATCTCGATGACCGGCGCCATGTCCACCTTGCCGGCCAGGTAGTCGCGATGGACCGGATAGCCATTGCCGTGGCCCAGCAGCGTCAACGCCGCCTGGATCGGCAGGCTGAACTGCACGTGCTCGATGTTCTTCGGCGTATACGCGTTGGCGTTGGCCGTGCCGACGACGACGTTGAAGTGCGGCGTGATCTTCAGGTGGATGTCGGCGATCTCGTCGCGGCGCACCGCGAACGGCCGCAGCGCATCGATGTATGCATGCGTGCAGTAGCACGCGCAGTACGCCTTCAGCCACACCGTGCCGATCTCGAACGGCTGGTCGATCACGAAGCGCCGTTCGGCCGCGTCGCCGGCGGGCCGTTGCAGCAACGTGCGGAAGAAGCCCTTGTTGCCGCTCAGGAACGCGCGCGGGCCCGTGATGCCGGCGCGGGCCATGTCGGCCGCCGCCATCCCGTTGCGCGTGCCGATGCCCGCATGGATCCGCTTGATCGAGCCGCCGGTGGACGTGTACTCCGTCGTGCCCGACACATGGCTCAGTGCAATCGCGAGCGCGTGCAGCGTGGTTTCGGCGTCGAAGCCGCGCAGCTTGGCCGCCACGGCCGCCGCGCCGAAATTCGACAGCGTGGCATGCGGGTGGAAGCCGCGCTGCAACAGGTCGGGGGCAGCCAGCTTGCCGATGCGCGCGTACACCTCATAACCGGCTACCATCGCGACGATGATGTCCTCGAGCGACGAACCCAGTTCCTCGCCGATCGCGAGCGCAGCCGGAATCACGCAGCTGCCAGGGTGGCTGTAGCTGGGGCCGTGCGCGTCGTCGTACTCGAAGCCGTGGCCGTACGAGCCGTTGACGAACGCGGCGTCCGCCGCGCTCATCGTCAGCGCCGATGCGCTCACGCGGCTGTTGCCCGGGCGCTGCTGGGCCTTCGCGTAGTCGAGCAGCTGCACCGACCACGGCAGCTTCGAAATGCCGACCTGCAACGCGATCTGGTCGCGCATCAGCCGGTTGAGGCCGGCGTGCGCGTGCGCATCGAGATGCTCGTATTTCAGTTCCTGGATGAAGCGCACCACCGCTTGTTCCAGCGGCGGGCAGTTGTCCGGCGCAACGGGCCGGGGCTCTCGGGTGATGCTCATGAATGGTTCCTCGATATTCGAAATGGGGATGGCCCGGCACCTGTCCGGGCATCAGGTGCTCGTTTCTTCCACCGGGTCAGAACAGGAACGCGCCCTTGCCGCCCGACTGCGCATCGAACATCCGGTACGCTTCGTCGGCCTGGTCGAGCTTCCAGTAGTCGGTGAACAGCTTGTCGATGTCCACGCCGTGATCCGCGACGAAATGGATGCACTGCTTCATGCCGACTTCGGAGAACGTGTACGACCCGATGATGGTGCGCTGCTTGCCGATCACGTCCTTCATGCCGTCGACGTTGAGGTTGCCGCCCACGGCCACCAGCGCGATGCGGCCCCACGGGCGCGTGCTGCGCACGGCCTGCTGACGCGCCACTTCGCCGCCCGCGCAGTCCATCGAGCAGGTCACGCCCAGGCCGCCGGTGAGCTTCTGGATTTCTTCGATCGGGTCCTGCTTGCTGCCGTCGATCACGTGGGTCGCGCCGAATTCCTTCGCACGGGCAACGCGATCGGCCGCGATGTCCACCCCGATGACTTCCACGCCCATCGCCGCGGCCAGTTGCACGGCCGACAGCCCGACCGGGCCCAGCCCGAACACCGCGAGCGTGTCGCGCGCGCTGATGTCGAGGCGCAGCAGCGCGCCCCAGGCCGTCCCGGTGCCGCACGAAATGGCCGCGCCGGCGGCGAACGATACTTCGTCGGGCAGTTGGACCAGCGACGTCGCCGGCACCTTCATGTAGTGCGCGTGGCCGCCATGCTTGATCACGCCGTGGATGTCCGCACCGTGGCTGCACATCTGCGTCCAGCCGGTGCGGCAGTGGTCGCAGTGCAGGCAGCCCTCGTAGTGGAACACCGCGACGCGATCGCCGATCTTGAACGCACGCGGATCGACGCCCGCGCCCACCGCGACGATCTGGCCGCACGGCTCATGGCCGCCGATGACGGGCGTGTCTTCCGACATGCCGCGCGACGCGAGATCCTTGAAACCCAGCGAGCGGATCACGTCGGCCGGCTTGTTGCGATAGAAATGCAGGTCGCTGCCGCACATGCCGGAGGCCTTCATCTCGATCACGGCCTCGCCGGGGCCGGGCGCCGGATCCTCGAAATCCAGAATCTCCAGCTTCCGTTCGCCTCTGAACACGACGCCTTTCATGTCCTTGTCTCCTGATTGTTGTGCAACGGGTGCGAGCGCGTGCGGGCCGGCTCAGCCCAGGTTGATGTAGGTCGCCTTCGGGTACAGGAAGCTCTCGACGTGTTCCTTGCCGCCCTTCCATCCGTAGCCGCTCATCTTCGTGCCGCCGAAGCCCACGGCCGGATCGATCACGCCGTAGCAATTGACCCAGACCGTGCCCGAGCGAATGCCTTGCGACACCGTGTGCGCGGTCGACAGGCTGCTCGTCCACACGCCGCCGGCCAGGCCGTACGGCGTGTCGTTCGCCAGCTTCAGCGCTTCTTCCGTCGTGTCGAACGGGATCACCGACGCGACGGGCCCGAAGATTTCCTCCTGCGCGATGGTCATGTCGTTGCGCACGTCGGCGAACACCGTCGGCTCGACGAAGTAGCCGCGCGCGAGATCGCCGCCCGGGCGCTTGCCGCCGTGTACGAGACGGGCTTCCTTGCCGCCGATGTCGACGTAGTGCATCACGCGCTCGAGCTGGCGCTGCGAAATCAGCGGGCCGATCTGCGTATCGGGCGCGAGACCGTCGCCGATCCGGATCGTCTTCGCGAACGCGGCGATGCGCTGCACGAATTCGTCGTGGATCGCACGCTGCACGAAGATCCGCGTGCCGGCCACGCACACCTGGCCGGTATTGGTGAACACGCCCATCGCCGCACCGGGCACGGCCTTGTCGAGATCGGCATCGGCGAACACGATGTCGGGCGACTTGCCGCCGAGTTCGAGCTGCAGGCGCTTCAGGTTGCCGGCCGACGCGCGCACGATCGCCTGCGCGGTGCCCACCGAGCCCGTGAAGGCGACCCGGTCGACGTCCGGATGCTCGGCCAGCGCCTGGCCGACGTCCTTCCCATAGCCGGTCACCACGTTGATCACGCCCTCGGGCACGCCGGCTTCCATCATCAGCTCGGACACGCGCAGCGACGACAGCGACGCATCCTCGGCCGGCTTGAGCACGGCCGTGCAACCGGTGGCCAGCGCGGGGCCGTAGATCCACCACAGCCCCATCAGCGGGCCGTTCCACGGAATGATCCCGCCGACCACGCCCACCGGCATCAGGTGCTTGAGCGCGGTGAAGCCGGGCGCGATCGACATCGGCGCGGCCTGCACCGTGCCGGCGCCGGTTTGCGACGCGTAGAACTGCAGCAGTTGCGACAGCCATTCCTTGTAGCCGCGCGTGCGGGCGAGCGGCGCGCCCATGTCGAGCGTCTCGATCAGCGCGAGCTCGTCGAAGTGGTCGAGAATGACGTCGTGCACGCGCAGCAGCAACTTGCGCCGCTCGTGCGGCGTGAAGCGGCTCCACGGCCCCTCGAATGCGCGGCGCGCGGCCGCGACGGCGCGATCCACGTCCTGCGTGCCGCCCTTCGCGATGTGGCACAGCACTTCACCGGTGGCCGGATTGATTGCCTCGATATGCTCGCCGCTCGCCGGCTCGACCCATTGGCCGCCGATCAGCAGTTTCTTGTTGCCGTCGATGAAGCCCGGAATGTTTACGCTCACTGGCGTCTCCTTTGAATTCGTTCTGTTCTGAACTGATGGGTGAAAGTCACTTGCGCGGCATGACCGACCTGGTCTGCGTGTACGCGTCGATCGACTCCTGACCGAACTCGCCGTCGTATTGCATGCGTGGCCCGGAATCGTGCTGGTGTGACGGCGCTCATGCACCGCGCCCGTCGGAGGAAGAAATCCATGTTGAAGCGCAACGCGCGGAGCAAGGCGAGCGCGCGTCGTCGTATTGCTTTACCTAACAAACAGTAGTTATTCTATTTTCCCGGACCGGATTTCCCATCAGGGAATCCCCCTAGCCCGCACGTTGCACTGCACGAAATTTTCGAAGGATGGAACGCTTCGAACACGGGCATTGCGAACGGCGACGCACGCGCGACTAAATGACCCGGGCACACGCACGACGCCCTGCGATCGCATCGCGCCTCACCGCTTCTCCCACTGGACTACCGCACCATGCCTGACACCCTCATCCAGCAGCTCGCGGACTTCACCGCCGGCACCCGTTACGATCAGCTCCCTGCTCCCGTCGTCGATGCGTGCAAGCGCATCCTGCTCGACTCGATCGGTTGCGCGGTCGCCGCCGTCGACGAACCGAAGGGGCGCATCGGCATCGACTATGCGCGACTGACGGGCGGCCACGGCGACGCGACCATCATCGGCACCGGCGAGCGCGTGTCGATGTTCGGCGCGGCTTTCGCGAACGGCGAACTCATCAATGCGCTCGACATGGACGCCGTGGTGCCGCCCGGCCACGTCACGCCGTACGTGCTGCCTGGTGCGCTCGCCGTCGCCGAGACGTCGCATGCGAGCGGCAGAGCGCTGATCGAGGCGATGGCGCTGTCGCACGAAATGTCGTATCGCATCGGCAAGGCGATGGATTACCTGCGCGATACGCGGGACGGCAAGGTCGCGCCGCCGCCCGTGTACGGCTACAGCAGCACCGTGTTCGGTGCGACCGCCGCGATCGTCAGGCTGAAGGCGCTACCGCCCGGCGTACTGCCGAACGCGCTCGGCATCGCCGGCAGCATCGCGCCGGTGAATTCGCAGGTCGCGTGGTTTCAGCACGCGCCGAGCTCGACGATCAAGTACCTGCTTGCGGGCGCGCTCACGCAGGCGGCGATGACGGCCGCGCACATGGCCGAACTCGGCCATCGCGGCGACACGCAGATCCTCGACGATCGCGAATACGGCTTCCCGCGCTTCATCGGCACGCAACGCTGGGAGCCGCAGCACATCACCGACGCGCTGGGTACCGACTGGCGCTTTCCGTCCGAACAGGCGTTCAAGCCCTACCCGCATTGCCGCATTCTTCACGCGCTGCTCGACGGCCTCACCGACATCGTCGAAACCAACGACATCGCGCCGCACGAAATCACCGGCATCAAGGCGTGGGTCGAGGGTTTCGTCGAGCAGCCCGTGTGGCTCAACCGGAACATCGAACACGTTCACGACGCGCAGTTCAGCATCGCGCACGGCCTCGCGCTCGGCGCGCATCGCCCGCCGCCCGGCAAGGCCTGGCAGGACCCGGCGCTCGTCTTCGGGCCGTCCGTGATGGCGCTGATGGACAAGGTCACGCACGAAGTGCATCCGAACTACGTCGAATTGCTGTCCGGCCACGCCGCCAGCCGGCCGGCGAAGCTCGAAGTGTCCGCGCGCGGCCAGACGTTCGTCGACGAGCGGCGTTACCCGAAGGGCAGCCCGTCGCCGGACCCGGCAAGCCTGATGACCGACGACGAACTGATCGCGAAATTCCGCTGCAACGTCGAGGACGTGCTGCCTGCCGGCCGGATCGACGACGTGATCGATGCGGTCTTCACGCTCGAACGCGCGGACGACGTGGCTTCGATCATGCGCCTGCTCGACCCCGATTCCGCCCGGGCCGGCTCGCGGGCACGATCGGCGGGCTGAGCGTGCCGCCGTTGCCGTTTCGGCACGGCTGAAACCACGCATCGTGTCGCGGCGACGTACCGCGGCACGAATACACATTCCTCAAGGAGACAATTCGCACCCGCATCGAATCCGGACTTGAAACGCGCAGTGCGCCCTTCGCATCGGACGCTTCGATGCACGCATCGCCTCGTCCGGATCGATCGACGTCTTTCGCTCGTCGCTGACGCAACACGCCGCCTCCTTCATCAACGCCGCGCACACGGTGCGTGTCGTGCCCAAACGCGTCCGTACGATCCGCGCATGAAATATCCGGCAACACATTTCCAGGCCGGATTCATGCCGCGGATCCCATCGATAAAAAATCCGTCAGAACGCGTCGTTCCGCTCGACGAAATGTGACAACGCGTCATCTCCACCGGCTGCACGCGAATGACATCGATCCCATCCCCGCCGCCGCCATCGATGCCGGGGAAAATTACTACGCATGACGAATGATATTCCGGATTTTTCCGTCCTGATCGCCATTGAAGTACGGAACGTGCCGATTCGCGCAGTCGGGCAGGCACGCATCCGATGCGGGTTAGACCCAATGGAGATTCAATCCTCTGACCTTCACTCTACCGAACGTTAGATTGAAGGCGACGGGATGACGGCCATCGTCGCCGGAGGATTTCACCGTCATTCGCTGCCACACCGAGTTCACCAGAAGCGATTCCTTTCAAGACCATTATTAGATTCGGATAACGAAATGAATGTTCGCCCCTTGCCCGGCTTCTTCAAGAAGAAAACGATCCTCGTGCTTGGCGTCTCGATCCTGCCGGCCTGGACCTGGGCGCAAAGCAGCGTCACGCTGTACGGCACGCTGGATACGGGCTTCCTGTACACCAGCAAGACGCGCAATGCGGCGACCGGCGGCAACAGCGGCAAGCAGTTCGGGCTGATCAACGGCGGGCTGGAACCGTCCAATTTCGGCCTGCTCGGGCAGGAAGACCTCGGCGGCGGGATGAAGGTCACGTTCAAGCTGGAAAACGGCTTCAGCGTGGCCAACGGCGGCAACGACAACAGCAACGGCAACTTCTTCGGGCGGCAGGCATGGCTCGCGCTCAGCGGCCGCTACGGCGAACTGAAGGCCGGCGTGCAGTATTCGCCGTTCGTGCTGGCGATCTACGAATCCGATCCGCGCAACGCCGGACAGTTCGGCACCGCGTTCTCGGTCTATGCCGACCAGACCTTCGTGGGCACGTTCAATCCCAACGCGATCACCTATACGAGCCCGCAGATCGCCGGCTTTTCCGCGCGCGCAATGTATGCGCCCGGCGGCGTCGCCGGCGACATTCGCGCGGGGCAGCAGTATTCGGTCGCCCTGCGCTACGCGTATCGCGGCCTCGTCATCAACGCGGCGATGTACGACTCGAGTTCGGGGAACAGCACGGCGACGCTCACGGCGTTCCAGCAGCCGTTCTTCGGGCGCATGATCGGCGCGGGCTACACCTTCGGCCCGGTCACGGTGAAGGGGTCGTTCACCAGCTTCAAGGTGCCCACGACGATCGTCGGCGGCGCCGTGAACGGCGGCACCAACAACGTGTGGAATCTCGGCTTCGATTACTACCCGGTTCCGCAGCTCGATATCAACTCGGGCGTGTGGTACTTCCGCGACCCGCATAACTCGGACAATCGCTCGATCATGGGCGCACTGACGACCCGGTATTTCCTGTCGAAAGCGACGTCGCTGTACTGGGAGATCGGCGCGGCCAACAACCGCGGCACCGAGAAAACCGGGCTGTCGATCGACAACGCGCTGTACGGCACGCGGGGCACGACCATCGGCACCATCGTCGGGATCAACAAGAAGTTCTGATCACGCGCAATTCGACCGGAGTACGGAACGTTTCATCGATCCCGATTGACCCGGCTGCATGCCGCCGCGACCTTATGCCTGTACGGGTCGATTTCAGCGCGGCGCGGCAGCGCAACGCGGGAAGCAACGGATCATGAATACTTCGATGAAGACGGGAACACACGCGGCTTGCCTGACCGGTACGCCGCGTACGTGGCAAACCAGGGACGGGATTGAACTGGCGGGCAGTGCATGGGGCGACCCCACTGGCACGCCCGTCATCCTGCTGCACGGCAGCGGGCAGACGCGCCATGCGTGGGCCGGCATGGCCCGATCGCTCGGTGACGCGGGCTTTCATGCGATCGCCTTCGATGCGCGCGGCCACGGGGATTCGGGCTGGTCGCCGACCGCCAACTACAGCCAGGGCGCGATGATCCGCGATCTCGAGCGCGTGGTCGCCACGCTCGACGGCCGGCGGCCGATCCTGGTCGGCGCCGGGCTGGGCGGCGGCACGGCCCTGCTCGCCGTCGGCGAAGGGTATCTCGACGCGCAGGCGCTCGTGCTCGTCAACATCACGCCGCACATCGAACCCGACGGCGCGTCACGCCTGCATTCGTTCATGCGGCAGCCCGCGGAAGGGTTCGGGTCGCCCGACGAGGCGGCCGACGCGATCCGTCGCTATCGTTCGCTGCCGGCGCATGCGCTGTCGCAGGAAAGCGTGACCCGCAGCCTGCGCTACGACGACGGCAAATACCGGTGGCATTGGGATCCGCTCTTTCTTGCGTGGCCGCGCGACCTGACGCGCCGCCATGCACGCTTTTCGGCGAGCGCGCGCCGCCTGAAGCTGCCGACCCTGCTCGTGCGCGGCGAAGCGTCGGAGATCGTCAGCGAGAACGGCGTGCGCGAATTCCTGAAGCTGTGCCCACACGCCGACTATGCGGACGTGCAGGACGCCGGCCACACGGTGACAGGAGAACACTACGACCTGTTCGCCCAGGCCGTGCTGCGCTTTCTCGCACGCCAGGCGGCGCACGATCCGGCGATGCCGCTGCACGCGGCCGCCTGACGCGGCGGCCGCACGGTGTCGCAGGGCCGGCCGCTAGCGGTGGTGCGAGGTCAGGACGCAGCGAGTTCCGTCTTGCGGCTGCCGCGCCGCGTTTTCGCGGCGGGTGCTTTTGCGGCAGGAGCCTTCGCGGCCGGCTGCACGCCTTCGAAGAACATCGTGACGAGCTGGTCCGCGACGTGGTCGAGCGACCCTTTCTTCGGATCGAACCAGGTCTGGACCGAGTTGATGCAGCCGAGCACGAAGACGCGGCACAGCGCATCGTCGACGTCTTCACGCAGCCACCCTTCGGCGCGCAGGTCGTCGAACACCGCGGTCCAGAGCTGCTGATGCCGCTCGCGCCGCTTGACCTGGCGCTCCCGCACCTTGTCGGGAAGCTGGGTCAGGAGCCGGCTGTGCGCGAGCGCGTAGTCGCCGAACTTGATCAGCGCGCTCATCTGCCCGATCAGCGCCGCCTTGAAGCGCGCGTCGGCCGTCGCACCGGGCGGCAGCGCTGCGAAGTGCTCGTTGATGTGCTGCACGATGCTCTCCGCACCGTGCTCCATCACGACGTCGACCAGCTCCTCCTTCGACGAGAAGTGATAGTAGATGCTGGCCGCCTCGATCCCCGCCTGATCCGCGATGAAACGCATCGTCGTCGCCGCATAGCCCTGCGTCGCAAAGGAACGCGCGGCGAGCCGCAACAAGGTTTCCCGCGTATCCGCGCTGGGATTTACATTTTTCTTACGCACGTTCGTGTATCAGCCGTCTGTTATCAAGCATCAAGATGAATGAGGAAGCCGCGCGCCGCATCGGCGCAGCCGGGCCCGGCGGCAGCGCGCGCCGTTTCCCCGCGATACTGCCTGATCCTCTTGCCCACCGCCATCCGGTACAAAACTAATGTTCGAGAGGGTAGCCCAATTTCACCAGGCGGGCCAGCGCATCGGGTTGCCGCCGGCCGGCTTGCCGGGCGCACGTCATCATCGTCACGATTGCCTGAATCTCCTGATTCCAGCGGAAACGCTCGACGTCGTGCGCGCCGTCACCGTCGACACGCGCGCCGCGCGGCATGCCGCGCGCGGCGTCACTGTACGGAACGGCGCACGTCCGCACGTTGACACTCGCGTCCGCACCGGCGAAGTTTGAAGCATCGTCGGGCTGCCCGATCCGCCCGCCCATCCCCTTCAGCCGACCCTCGTCACGCCCATGCATCCATCGACCACCCCGTTCACCCCCGCCCCGACGAATTCCGGCAGCCGGCTTCCCGGCACCCCCGATCCGATGCACCTGTGGCAAGGCGCGGACGGCGTGCGGCTCGCCGGCGATACGTGGGGGCACCCGGACGCGCCGCCGGTCGTGCTGCTGCACGGGGGCGGCCAGACGCGTCATGCGTGGGGCGGCACCGGCGAACGGCTGGCCGACGCCGGCTACTTCGCGCTCGCCTACGACGCGCGCGGACACGGCGACTCGGACTGGAGCGCCGACGGCGACTACGACCAGGATGCATTCGTCCGCGATCTGCGCCAGATCGTCGCCACGCTCGGCGGGCGTCGCCCCGCGCTGATCGGCGCATCGCTGGGTGGCGGCACGGGCCTCGTCGCGATCGGCGAGCATCAGGTCGACGCGCGCGCGCTGATCCTCGTCGACATCGTGCCGTACACCGAGCCGACCGGCGTCGCACGCATCCGCACCTTCATGGCGCAGAACGCCGACGGCTTCGGCTCGCTCGACGAAGTCGCCGATGCGATCGGCCGCTACCGCTCGAACCGCACGCGCCCGGGCAATCCGGCCGGCCTGTCGAAGAACGTCCGGCTCGGCGACGACGGCCGCTATCACTGGCACTGGGACCCGCAATTCCTGGCCCGCACGATCGACCTGCCGTCGCGTCACACCCGCTTCTCGGCCTGCGCACGCAACCTGACGCTGCCCACGCTGCTGGTGCGCGGCGGCAGTTCGGACGTGGTCAGCGAAGCAGGCGTGCGCGAGTTTCTCGAACTCTGCCCGCACGCGGAATACGTGAACGTCGCCGCCGCGGGCCACATGGTCGCCGGCGATCGCAACGACGTGTTCGGTGAAGCCGCCGAGGCGTTCCTGATGCGTCACGTCAACGCCGCTTGAGTTCCGGCCGATGCGGCACGCACCGTATCGGCCATGCGCGTCAGTTCAGATCGGCGGCGTCTCGGGCGACGTCGAGAAATGATGCTGGCGGATCTTCCATTCACCCGCCTGCGACGCGATCACGAGCGTCGTGCGCAACCGCGAACGCGACGTGTTGCCGTCGCCGAGCACGAACGCGAATTCGCCGTACCCTTGCGCGAGAAAGCAGTCGTCGCCGAACCGGATGAAGTGTTGCTCCACCAGTTCCAGCGTCGCCGACCGGATCACGCCGACGTACGACGCGAAGTACGCGTGAATCGCGTCAGGCCCGGTCGAGTGCCCGGGCCGGCCGCCGAAGAACAACGCGTCGGCCGTATAGACGCCGGCCAGCGCGTCCGGATTCCAGTTTTGCGCAGCCGCGTTCCACGCGGCCTGCACGATCGCCAGCGCGGGGCCGGGAACGTCGTTCACTCCAACCATCGTCCACTTCTCCTTGTATCGGAAACGCCGAATACGTCAAAGTAACTACCATTAGTTAGATGATTGCGCGCCATCGCGCATGCTGCCGGTGCGCGACCTCATGACATGCGCATCAAGGCTCGCAGTCGATATCGCTCAGGATCACGGACAGCGTTTCCGCCGCCGTCTTCAGTTCGGGCGCGACGCGCTGGCGGATCGCCGCCATGTCCGGCTCCAGTTCCACCGCGCCGCAATTCAGCGCCATCAGCGTGCGGGTCCGGCCGACCACGATCGGCACCGCGACGCCATACGCATTGCGCTGATATTCGCCCACCGACATGCAGACGCCCGTCTGCCGCAGATCCTCGAACGCCGCCTCGAGGTTCTCGCGCACCGTGCCCGCATCGTCGCCGGCCGCTTCGAGCAGCGCGGCGATCAGCGGCTCGCGCATCGCGTCCGGCAGCGCGTACAGATACGCGCGCCCGACCGCGGTCGACGCCATCGGCAGCAGCGACCCGACGCCCAGGCGCAGCGTGGCGATCCGGGCGCTCGCGCGCCACGCGATGTAGACCATGTCGAGCCGATGCGGGACGGCCAGCGCAACCGACAGGTTCAGCTTGTCGGCGAGCTTCTGCATCACCGGCGTGACGAGGCGCGTGACGGGATTCGCTTCGAGATACGCGTGGCCGATGCTCAATGCACCGGCGCTGAGTTCGAACTGGCGCCCGCCGCCCACCCGGCGCAGATAGCCGATCGAGATCAGCGTCGTCGTCAGGCGGGACACCGTGGCTTTCGGCAGTCCGGTGCGCCGCACCAGCTCCGCGTTGGACAACGGCGCGCGGGCCGCGCGAAAGGCGTGGAGCACTTCGAGCCCGCGTTCGACGGTCAGCGTGACGCCTTGTTGCTTGTCGGTCGTGTTCATGTTCGCTTCAGTCGATCACGACCGCCTGCTCCTGCAAGTGCTGCGCGGCCGCCACGAGCCGCGGCCCGAGTTCCCGTTCGACCCGCGCGCGCCCCAGCCGCGCGCTGCGGCCGATGCAGGCCAGCACGAGCGGCGTGTGATCCTGGACGACCAGCGGCACGGCGAGAATCGTGAGATCCGGCTCCCATTCGCCGAGCGACATGCAGTAGCCGACGTTGTGCACCTGGGAAATGCCCTCGCTGATGCGGCGGCGCAGGTTGGGCCAGTCGCGCCCCGTCTTGCGTTCGATGTTGCCGAGCAGGTAGAAGCGCTCGAGTTCCGGCAATGCCGCCAGCAGCGCCCAGCCCATCGGCGACGATGCGATGCGCAGCCGCGTGCCCGCGTGCAGCTTCAGATCGACCGACGCCGGCTTGCCCGCGCACGTTTCCAGCACGATCACGTCGAGACGGTCGCGCGTGCCGAGCATCACATAGGTTTCGTTCGCGTTCGCAAACGCCTGCATTTCGAGGCGGGCCAGCAGTTGAACGTTGGAATGCGCGATCGCGGCATAGCCGAGCGACAGCACGGGGGCTGCCAGCCGGTACTTGCGACGCTGCGACGAATAGTGAAGGTAGCCGAGCGCGACGAGCGAGCGCACCATTCGCGACACCGTCGGCGCCGGAATGCCCGTTTCGCTCACGAGTTCCTGATTGCCGAGCCACGGCGCATGCGGCGAAAACGCGGCCAGTATCGCCAGGCTGCGCGCGAGCGGCACGACCATCGCGCGGGACGCGTGCCCGCCGTCCTGGCTCTCACCGTCTCCGATCGACGCGTCGTGCCAATTCGCGTCTTCCTGCGCTGACATGCGCGGCGCTGCCCGGGTTGCCTGCGGCGACATCGATTGCTCCGTTTGTCTCGATTCGGCTCTGAAAGCGGCCATGAACTGCGTGAACCGGTTGCTCGCAACGTGCGGCCATCCGATGTCTTGCATTACACGAGCCAACCGGAATCGAGTCAAAGTGTAGCGACGATATGTTCCGTACTTTGGAATGTCGGCTGAAATGATGATAGCGGGCTTCGGGCACAGGATCGGGCTTGGGCGACCTGTTCGAGACGGAACGCAAGCGCCGGGAGCGATCGAAGTACGGAACATGGCACCGATTCCGTCGGTGTCGGCGATCGATCGACGCCGTTGCGCGTTACGCGGCTGGTTGAGCCCGCCCGCGCGATCGCCCGCGAACGATGCGTACCGGACGTCCAGTCAATCGATCGCCGCCGCGGCCGGCTCGCGCGACAGGACGCGGTACGCGTGCGAATGATGAAGTCGACGCGGACCGGCGCGGCGTTCGCCCCCGGTCGCGATCTGCATACGCGCCGCCGCTCAGGCCGCAGCCTGTTCGCGCCGATCGGCGGGACGCCAGCCGAGTGCCGGTGCGATGCGCGTCATGACATCGTCGAGAATCTGCAGATAATTCTCGAACGGCAGGTTGTAGGGCAGTTCGACGCGCAGTTCCCGCACCTGTCCGACCACCGGATCGGCCAGCAGCCGCTCCAGGATTTCATCCGACGTGCCGACGAGATCCGGCGCGTACAGCGTGCGTCGCTCACCCTGTGGCGCCAGCGTGCGGGCATGACGCGCGTCCGCAAACGCGCGATAGCGTTCGCGCTCTTTCGCGCTCGCGCCGTCGGTCGGGACGATCACGCGCCCCAGCGAGATGCGCGGCGCGTGGGCTTCGTGCCAATGGTCGCGATACAACGCCAGTTGCCGCAACTGCGCGTCGAGATAGCTGTCGGTGCCCTCGCCCGTGGTCACGTTGGCGATCAGCAGGTTGAAGCCGTTCCGGGCGGCCCATTCGGCCGACCGCGTAGACCCCGCGCCGTACCAGAGCCGCCCCGTCAAGCCGGGCGCAAAGGGGCTCACGCGCGGCCGGACCTTGCCTGCGGCGGATTCCACGAACGTGTCTTCGTCACCGAGCCAGTCGCCGGCGAGATTGCGGCGCAGCCGGGCCAGGCGCGCATGCGAGAAATCGACCAGTTCCGGATCGGTGTCGAACAGGCGTTCGCCCAGCAGCGCCCCGTGAATCGGCGCACCTGCGCTGAGTCCGACGTTGAGGCGCCCGCGCGACAGCACGTCGACGGTGGCGAGATCCTCGGCCAGACGGAACGGATTCTCGTATCCCATCTGGATGACCGCCGTGCCCAATCCGATCCGCGTCGTGCGCTGGCTCGCCGCCGCGAGAAACGTGGTGGCCGACGAGACGGCGCGCTCGAGATGGCGTTGCCTTATCCAGGCACCGTCGTAGCCGAGCGCCTCGCCCGCGTGGAACAGGTCGAGCGCCCGCTCGAATCCCTCCGCTGCGTCTTCGCCGGGGTAATTTCCCGTTGTCAGGAAGGCAATTTGATCAATGCGTACGTTGCTCACTTTCTTGTCCTTCGTCATTGGCCCGGGTTGTCATGAAGAAGCGTCGAGAAGCGTCGGATGGGCAGCCATTTCAGATGCGTTTTCGATTATGGAGAACGTGCGACTGCCGCGTTTCGGTCATTTCTCATATCGATATGACGCGCATATCGAAACGAATAGCAAGCGCACAGATAACGCAATACGCGATTGATGCGGAACAGTTCGACGGGCACTCGAACCGGATCACGGAGAGGAGGTGACGGAGCGGAAACGTGCGGCGGAGAGGTTCGGCGCGGTGGGCACGCCATCGAGAAAGCGACCGGTCGACCTGACGGCGAGTGCTGCATGTCAGGATCGACCCGTTGACGCTAGAGCAGGATTTTTAGAATGTTGACGGCGCGAGTGGTAACAGCTCCGCGCGGGAGCCGTTACCAACCGGCTTTTGGGAAAAAAGCCGAACAACGCGCACCGCACAACTCGCTACGTGCCGGCACGCCTCCCTGCCTTTCAGGTATGCCGCGATCATCCGTGCGTCACTGCACGGCACCCTAGCACGCGATCAGTCGCAATCACCGTGCAGTCGGCACACTTCAGTCCGCTCCCTTCAGCTCGATCAGCAGATCCTTCGCCGCAACCCGCTCACCGGGCTTCACGTGCACGGCCGCGATTTCGCAGTCGCGCTCCGCCGCGATGTGCGTTTCCATCTTCATCGCCTCGAGCGCGATCAGCGTCGTGCCGGCCGTCACGCGCTGCCCCGGCTGCACGGCCACCGTCACCACCGAGCCCGGCATCGGCGCGGCAATGTGCAGCTGATTGGCCGGATCGGCACGCTGCAGCCCATGCCGCTCCTTGCCCGCGTGAACGACGGTCTTCTGCTCGACGAGCGCCGAGCGCGACTGGCCGTTCAGCTCGAACTGCACCTTCACGATGCCGTCCTGCGCATCCGCGTGCTGGCCCTGCAGCGACACCAGCAGCGTCTTGCCCGGCGAGATGTCGATCGCCACCTCCTCCTGCGGCTGCAGCCCGTACAGGAACGCCGGCGTCGGCACCACGGACGTGTCGCTGTACGCGCGAACGTGCGCGTAGTAGTCGATCGTCTGCTTCGGATACATCAGGTACGACGCCAGTTGCCGATCGTCGAGCGGCTGCTCGCAGGCGGCCTCGGCCTGCACGCGCGCCGCGTCGAGATCGACCGGCGGAATCTGGTCGCCCGGGCGATACGGCGCCGGCGGCTCGCCCTTGAGCACCTTGCGCGACAGCGCCGCCGGGAAGCCGTCCGGCGGGAAGCCGAGCTCGCCCTTGAACAGCGACACGACCGACTCGGGGAACGCGATGTCCTTGTCCGGGTTGCGCACGTCGTCCACGCCGAGATCGTTCGCGACCATCATCAGCGCGAGGTCGCCGACCACCTTCGACGTCGGCGTGACCTTCACGATGTCGCCGAACAGCCGGTTCACGTCAGCGTAGGCACGCGACACCTCGGTCCAGCGATGATCGATGCCGAGCGAGCGCGCCTGCTCGCGCAGGTTCGTGTACTGGCCGCCGGGCATCTCGTGGCGATAGACGTCGGCCGTGCCCGCGCGGATCTCCGATTCGAACGGCGCGTAGTAGCGGCGCACGCCTTCCCAGTACATCGATGCTTCGTGCAGGCGATCGGCATTGAGGCCCGGATCGCGCGCACCGCCGGCCAGCGCCGCCGCGATGCTCGACAGGTTCGGCTGCGACGTGAGCCCGCTCATCGCGTCGAGCGCGCCATCCACCGCGTCGCAGCCCGCTTCGACCGCCGCGAGCACCGACGCCGCGGCGATGCCGCTCGTGTCGTGCGTGTGGAAATGCACGGGCAGCCCGGTTTCTTCCTTCAGCGCCTTCACGAGCGTCGCGACGGCCTGCGGGCGGCAGATGCCGGCCATGTCCTTGATGCCGAGCACGTGCACGCCGGCTTGCTGCAGTTCGCGCGCGATGCCGACGTAGTACTTGAGGTCGTACTTCGAACGCGACGGGTCGAACAGGTCGCCGGTGTAGCAGATCGCGCCTTCGCACAGCATCCCGTTCTCGCCCACCGCGTCGATCGCCACGCGCATGTTGCGCACCCAGTTCAGCGAATCGAACACGCGGAACAAATCGACGCCCGCGCTCGCGGCCTGCTGCACGAAGAAGCGCACGACGTTGTCCGCGTAGTTCGTATAGCCTACCGCGTTCGAGCCGCGCAGCAGCATCTGGAACAGGATGTTCGGCACGCGTTCGCGCAGCAGCGCGAGCCGCTCCCACGGGTCTTCCTTCAGGAACCGCAGCGCGACGTCGAAGGTCGCGCCGCCCCAGCATTCGAGCGAGAACAGCTGCGACAGCTCGCGTGCGTAGAACGGCGCGATCGGCAGCATGTCGGCCGTGCGCATGCGCGTCGCGAACAGCGACTGGTGCGCATCGCGCATCGTCGTGTCGGTCAGCAGCACCTGCTTCTGGTCGAGCATCCACTGCGAGAACTTCTCCGGCCCAAGCTCGCGCAGACGATCGCGCGTGCCGACCGGGATCGCCGCCGTCGTATCGATCTTCGGCAGCACCGGCTTCTGCAGCGGCAGCGCCGGCAGCGTGCGGCCGCTCATCTCGGCGTTGCCGTTTACGTTCAACTCGCCGAGATAGCGCAGCAGCTTCGTCGCGCGGTCGCCGCGCTTCGCGAATTCGAGCAGTTCAGGTGTCCTGTCGATGAAGCGCGTCGTCACCTCGCCCGCGATGAAGGCCGGATGGTTGATCACGTTCTCGAGGAACTGCAGGTTCGACGTGACGCCGCGAATCCGGAACTCGCGCAGCGCGCGATCCATCCGGTGAATCGATTCGGCCGCGGTCGGCGCCCACGTCGTGACCTTCACGAGCAGCGAGTCGTAGTACGGCGTGATCACCGCGCCGCCGTACGCCGTGCCCGCATCGAGCCGCACGCCGAAGCCGGCCGCGCTGCGATAGGCGGTGAGCCGCCCGTAATCGGGCAGGAAGTCGTTCTCCGGATCCTCGGTCGTGATCCGGCATTGCAGCGCGTTGCCGTTCAGCGGAATCGCGTGCTGCTCCGGCACGCCGGCCGCGCGCGCGACGATCGTACCGTCGCCATCGGTTGCATCCTCCGCCAGCCCGATCCGCCCGCCTTCCGTGATGCGGATCTGCGCCTTCACGATGTCGATGCCGGTGATCATCTCGGTCACCGTGTGCTCGACCTGGATGCGCGGATTCACTTCGATGAAGTAGAACTGGCCGGTGTCGGCATCCATCAGGAACTCGACGGTGCCCGCATGCGTATAACCGACCGCACGCATCAGGCGCAGCGCGGACTCGCACAGCGCTTGCCGGCCGTCTCGATCGAGGTACGGCGCGGGCGCGCGTTCGACCACCTTCTGATTGCGCCGCTGCACCGTGCAGTCGCGCTCGTACAGGTGCACGACCGTGCCGTGCGTATCGCCGAGCACCTGCACCTCGACGTGGCGCGCATTGCGCACGAGCTTCTCGACATACACCTCGTCGTTGCCGAACGCGGCCAGCGCCTCGCGCCGCGCCACGGGCAGCAGCGTCTCGAGGTCGCGCTCGTTCTCGAGCACGCGCATCCCGCGCCCGCCGCCGCCCCAGCTCGCCTTCAGCATCAGCGGGTAGCCGACTTCGGCGGCCAGCGCCTTGCAGACGGCGAGATCGTCCGGCAGCGGTGCGGTCGCGGGCATCACCGGCACGCCGGCAGCGATCGCCGCGTTGCGCGCGGCCACCTTGTTGCCGAGCGTACGCATCACGTCGGGCGACGGGCCGATCCAGCGGATCCCCGCATCGATCACGGCCTGCGCGAACTCGGGGTTCTCGGACAGGAAGCCGTAGCCGGGGTGGATCGCATCGACGTTGGCCTGCCGTGCAACGCGCAGGATGTCGTCGATGTCGAGATACGCGGCAAGCGGCTTGCGGCCTTCGCCGATCAGGTAGCTCTCGTCCGCCTTGAAGCGATGCAGCGCCAGGCGGTCTTCCTTCGAATAGATCGCCACCGTGCGGATGTTCAGCTCGGCGGCGGCACGCATCACACGAATCGAGATTTCCGAGCGGTTCGCGATCAGGATGGACTGGATGGGAGTTGGAGTCACGGCAGCCATGAATCGTTGAAGGTTGAATGAAACCTGTCGACGCGATCCATCCGCCGCCAGATCAAGTTGCCGGTCGGTGCGCGGAGCGCGCCGGCGTTCGCTTTGCATCGGGCCCGCTTGCGGCCACCTGCATTGTTGCCACACTTTCCGGCAGCCGCAATCGGCATCGCGACGGCGAATGGTATTCAGACGACCGGTCGCGAGCCGGCGCGCGGGCGCGTGCGGCCCGTCGGCCGGCGCTCGG